>JBJOPU010000197.1:0-3697 GCA_046050505.1 Actinomycetota bacterium | reverse complement strand
CGGCACATGGGGATCACCATGCATCGTGCGGCCCACTCCGTGGCCTCCGAAGTCGAGATTGACCGGGTAGTTGGCGTCGGCAGCCACGTCACCAATCGCCGCGGAGATGTCACCCATGCGCTTGCCGACACGAGCCTGCTGGATGCCCGCCGCGAGTGCCCGCTCGGTTGCGGCGATGAGCGCCAGGTCGGCAGGTCGGGGCGTACCGACGATGATCGTGGTGGCCGAGTCGCACACCCACCCATCAACCGACGCGGCGAAGTCGAGCGACAGCACATCACCGTCGCGCAGCACGTAGTTGTGAGGGAGCCCGTGCAGGGCTGCATCGTTGACCGAGGTGCAGATCACTTTGCCGAAGGGGGATCCGCCGAACGACGGGTGGTAGTCGATGTAGCAGCTCTCCGCGCCCTCGGCGCGGATCATCTCGTGCGCGAGAGCATCGAGGTCGAGCAGGTTCACGCCCACATCGGCGGCTGCGCTCGTTGCACTGATGACGCTCGCGACGAACCGGCCCGCCGGTCGCATCTGGTCGATTTCGGCGGGCGTGCGCAGTTCGATCATTTACGTCCTCGGGAGGGGAATGTGGGTGCGCAGGTACGTGCCGCACAAGTCGCGCGTCGCTTCGATAAAGCGAGCATCCCCATTCTTGTCGAGTTGGAACGCCCGCGTGAGCAGGCCGCTCGCAATCTCGATGGCCACTTCGAGGTGAAAGATCAGGTCGTCGTCGGGCGTGATGTCGTAGGTGCGCCCCACTTGGCCCGCAAACTCGCGCGCCAAGATGGCGTTGTTGCTGAGTTCGGGGTTGATAAATCGTTGATCGATGACGTCACCGAAGCGCAGAGCGCGAAAGCCCGGCTCAGTGCGGGTCATGTCAATGAACGCGTCGAGAGTGCCATCAAATGACGACCATGGTTCGACGGGCGAGTTCTCAATGCCTCGCCAGACCCGCTCGAGGTACCGCTCCATGTTGCGGGCCGCAAGAGCGCGCAACAGCGACTGGATGTTCGGAAAGTATCGGTAGACGACGCCCACGGATGAATTCGATCGAACGGCAACCGCGCTCGTCGTGACGCCATCGATTCCGGCTTCGTCGATCAGCGTTGCCGCGGCATCGAGCAACAGGGTGATGCGCTCAGAACTGCGCTGTTGCACCGGTTCGGTGCGCATCACAACCCGATCGGTCGCCAGTGCGGTGTGTGCTGTCATATGGAGCCCCCCCAGATCATCCTCTGACTGCTGCTGGTTCTATGGTGCCACTGATTGGGTGACCGTCGCACAATGTGGCATGATTTCTCTTTGTGCCTCGGCACGGCTCTGCCACAGGGGAGCCGTGAATCTGCGGGTGCCACGCAAAACTTCGAATTTCCCTAAAGTCGCGATCGACCTGTGGCGGTTGCAGAGAGCGAATCACCATGCACATCCTCGACCACGTCGACGCCGCCTCACTGCGCAGCGACATTCCCGACTTCCGTCCCGGCGACACCGTCAAGGTGCACGTGAACATCATCGAGGGCAGCCGCTCGCGTATCCAGGTCTTCCAGGGCGTCGTTATTGGCCGCTCGAACGAGGGCATTCGCGAGAGCTTCACCGTTCGCAAGGTCAGCTTCCAGGTCGGCGTCGAGCGCACCTTCCCCGTGCACTCCCCGGTCATCGACCACATCGAGGTCGTGACTCGCGGTGACGTTCGTCGCGCCAAGCTCTACTACTTGCGCAACCTGCGGGGCAAGAAGGCCAAGATCAAGGAGAAGCGCGACGCGTAGTCTGCGCTCCCCACACCACTCGAGGGCCTCGTCGATTCGTCGGCGAGGCCCTCGGTCGTTGGCGTCGCGGGAGGCCTAGACTGGCGCAGAGCACTTGGGGAGTCATGACTGAGCACACCACGCCCGCCGCGGGCGGAGCATCCACCGCGGCGTTGTCCGCGAGCACGCCGGCCAAGCCGCCGGTCAGCCGCGGCCGCAGTGTGTTGCTGTTCTTGCGCGACGTCGTCGTCATCGTGGCGGCCGCGCTTGTCATCTCGTTTCTCATCAAGACCTTCTTGATTCGCTCGTTTTATATTCCGAGCGAATCGATGCAAGACACGCTTCTCGTGAACGACCGCATCATCGTGAACCAGCTCGTACCCGACGTGATGCCGATCGAGCGCGGCGACGTCGTCGTCTTCGCCGACCCGGGCGGGTGGCTTCCCGACGTCGTTGAGCCCCCGCAGCCGCCGCTCGCCGCGGCGAGCGACTGGGTGCTCTCGCTCATCGGGCTCAGTGCCTCTGACAGCGACGAGCATCTCGTCAAGCGCGTGATCGGCTTGCCGGGCGACCGCATCGTCTGTTGCAACGACCTCGGGCAGCTGAGCATCAATGGTGTTCCACTCGACGAGCCCTACGTGAAGCTGCCAGAGGGCACGACCGACGTGAGCGGCCAAGACTTTCAAGAAGACGTGCCCGAGGGTTCTCTGTGGGTCATGGGCGATAACCGGTACGACTCGGCCGACTCTCGCTTCAATGGCTTCGTGCCGATCGACGATGTCGTGGGGCGGGCGTTCGTGATCAGTTGGCCGTTCGACCGCTGGCAGTGGATCGACAGCTACCCGCTCGTCTTCGACGGGGTCGAGCGCGCGGAGTGAGCGGGCTCGCGTGAGTGCGGCCCCCACGCTCGAGGTTGAGCGGACGTTATTCGGGGCTGGCGCTCCTGTCGTCATCGGCGTCGATGAGGTGGGCCGCGGAGCCATCGCGGGCGTCGTCGCCGTGGGCGTGTGTGCGATTCTTCCCTCGGTGGATGCCCCGCCGCCGCACCTGCGCGACAGCAAGCTGCTCAGCCCCGCTCGGCGTGCAGAGGTTGAGCCGCTGGTTCATGCCTGGGCGGCCGCCGTCGCTGTGGGAGAGGCGGAGCCCGCCGAGATCGATGCCCACGGCATCATCGCCGCTCTCGGCATGGCCGCCCGGCGCGGGCTCATCGCTTTGCACGAGGCCGGTGTCGACGTCGCTGCCGCGACAGTCCTGCTCGACGGCAGTCACGATTGGCTGACTCCGGCGTTGAGCTCGCCGCCGCGCATCCTGACCCGTGTGAAGGCCGACCGTGATTGCGCGAGCGTTGCGGGGGCATCCGTCGTCGCGAAGCAGCACCGTGACGCGCTTATGGTGGCCGATCATGAACGCTGGCCGGTCTATGGCTGGAGCGGCAATAAGGGATACGGCAGCCCCGATCATCTTGCGGCGGTCGCCGCTCACGGGCCGTCGCCCCGTCACCGCGTTACCTGGTTGCGGGAGCCCTCTCTGCTCGACGGTCTAGACTGAGCGCGCCATGGACGACGAAGAATTCGACGACTACGACCGCGAGGTCGAGCTCGCGCTCTATCGCGAGTATCGCGATGTCGTCTCGCAGTTTCAGTACGTGGTCGAAACCGAGCGGCGCTTCTACCTTGCTAACGAGGTCGAGCAGGTCGTGCGCGACATGGGTGGCGATTTCTACTTCGAGCTCACCCTCACCGATGTGTGGGTGTGGGATGTCTATCGCGCCGACCGCTTCGTCAAGAGCGTGAAGGTGCTCACCTTCAAAGACGTCAACGTCGAAGAGCTCGGCAAGAAAGAGCTCAAGTTGCCCAAAGAGCTGGCTCTCGACGAATAACTTTTCGTCATACGTACGAAACGTTCTCGGGTTATCCTGAGCCTCACGCGGCGCGCCCCCCTGTAGCGCCCTCCATCGA
>JBJOPU010000196.1:0-3731 GCA_046050505.1 Actinomycetota bacterium | reverse complement strand
TGTCACCTGGCGATTGCCTGATAAGGCGAGATTCCATCATCGCTCGAGTGGCTCACCAGAGCAGAACTCGCTGTCGCAGACGACGGATGCCCGCCCTCCGTGAGGAGGACGGGCATCCGTTCGCTCTGCGTCACTGACCGATCGTCAGGCGTCTTCACCCTCGGCGGGAGCGTCGCCGCCCTCGCCCTCGGCGAGAACGGGCGACAGCGAGAGCTTTCCGCGGTCATCCGTCTTCGTGATCTCGACGAGGATCTTCTGACCCACCGAGAGCACGTCTTCGACGTTGTCAACACGCTTGCCACCAGCGAGCTTGCGCACCTCGCTGATGTGCAGCAGGCCGTCTTTGCCCGGCATGAGCGAGACGAAGGCACCGAACGCGGCCAGCTTCACGACCGTGCCCAGGTACTGCTCGCCCACCTCGGGGTTGATCGGGTTCGCGATGGCGTTGACCTGCAGGCGAGCCGCCTCGGCCGACGCGCCATCGACTGCACCGATGTAGACGGTGCCGTCTTCTTCGATCGAGATCTGCGCGCCGGTCTCGTCTTGAATGGCGTTGATCGTCTTGCCCTTCGGGCCGATCAGCTCACCAATCTTGTCGACGGGAATCTGCACGCTGATGACGCGCGGCGCCGTGGGGGCCATCTCGTCAGGAGCGTCGATCGCCTGGTTCATGACCGCAAGAATCGCCATACGGGCGTCTTTCGCCTGGCCGAGCGCCTGCTGCAACACCGACGACGGGATGCCGTCGAGCTTGGTGTCGAGCTGGATGGCCGTGACGAACTCGCTCGTGCCCGCGACCTTGAAGTCCATGTCGCCGAGAGCATCTTCGGCGCCGAGGATGTCGGTGAGGGCCGCGTAGCGGGTCTCACCATCCACGACGTCGCTAATGAGGCCCATCGCGATGCCCGCAACGGGCGCGCGCAGCGGCACACCGGCGTTGAGCAACGACAGGGTCGAGGCGCAGACCGAGCCCATCGAGGTCGAGCCGTTGGAGCTCATGGCCTCGCTGACCTGACGGATGGCGTACGGGAACTCCTCGCGGCTCGGCAGCACCGGCACGAGGGCGCGCTCGGCGAGGAAGCCGTGCCCGATCTCGCGACGCTTGGGGCTGCCGACACGGCCGGTCTCACCGGTCGAGTAGGGCGGGAAGTTGTAGTGGTGCAGGTAGCGCTTGCTGGTGACGGGGTTCAGCGAGTCGATCTGCTGTTCCATCTTGAGCATGTTGAGGGTGGTGACGCCGAGAATCTGCGTCTCACCGCGCTGGAAGATCGCCGAGCCGTGCACGCGCGGAATGACCTGCACTTCGGCGTCGAGCGCGCGAATGTCGGCAAGGCCACGGCCGTCGATGCGGATGCCCTCCGTCAGCACGCGCTGACGCATGATGGTCTTCGACACCGACTTGTAGGCCGCACCGAATTGCGCGAGTGCCTCGTCGGTCAGTTCGCCCGCCGCGACCTTGGCCGAGATGGCCTCTTTCGTCGTTGCCTTGACGGCATCGTCGGCCGTCTGGCGCTCAACCTTGTCGGCGATCTGGTAGACCCGAGCTAGCTCGTCGTGGGCGACAGCGTCGACCGCGGCGTAGAGCTCGCTGCTGTAGTTGACGAAGACCGGGTAGTCCTGGATCTCTTTCGCTGACTGCGCGGCGAGTTCGAGCTGAGCCTTGGCAAGCTGCATGATGAACGGCTTCGACGCCTCGAGGCCCTGGGCCACGATCTCTTCGCTCGGCTTGACGGCGCCGCCCTGAATCAGGTTCCAGCTGCCTTCGGTGGCCTCGGCTTCGACCATCGTGATGGCGACGTCTTCGCTGCCGTCGGCGTTCGTGACAACACGACCGGCAACGATGATGTCGAAGACGGCCTCAGCGAGCTGGCTGTGCTTGGGGAAGGCGACCCACTGGCCACCGCCGTTGTTGTCGGGCATGAGCGCCAGACGCACCGAGGCGATCGGGCCGCTGAACGGCAGACCCGAGATCTGGGTCGAGGCGCTCGCCGCGTTGATCGCGAGGGCGTCGTAGAACTCGTCGGGCGCGATGCTGAGCACCGTGATGACGATCTGCACCTCGTTGCGCAGGCCCTCAATGAAGGTCGGGCGCAGCGGGCGGTCGATGAGACGGCAGACCAGAATGGCCTCGGTCGAGGGGCGACCCTCACGGCGGAAGAACGAGCCGGGGATCTTGCCGGCGGCATACGAACGCTCTTCAACGTCGACCGTCAGCGGGAAGAAGTCGAAACCCTCACGGGGGTGCTTGCCGGCGCTCGTTGCGCTCAGCAGCATCGTCTCTTCGTCGAGGTAGGCAGCAACGGCGCCCTGCGCCTGCTGCGCGAGACGGCCGGTCTCGAATCGGATGGTGCGCTTGCCGTACTTGCCGTTGTCGAGAACCGTCTCGGCAAACTTGATTTCAGGACCTTCCACGAGGTCTGTCTCCTAACACGTCTGTGCTTACACGTCGGTGCGCGGGGCATCCCGAATGGATGCGCCACGCAGCGCGGAGCAGGAGCGGGCAGGAAGGGACGTCGGCGATATGCCGCCGGGTCTGCTCTGGCCAACAGTAGACATCCACCGTATCGATGACGCCATCGCATCAATTCGGGAGATCACCACCGGTGACCAGCTTCGAGCCGGCCTGCTCCGTGCGGTATTCACTTGAATGGCGCGAGGAAACGCGCCGTTCTCAGGGTATCAGTCCGGCGTGTCGCGACCTAGTGAACCCGTCGAACCCGGCGCGCCGTCGAGATCGGCCACGGGCAGTCCCACACTGTGCGCGAAGGCCTCTAGGCGCACGGGGTCGAGATCGGGACTGAGGGATGCGAGCGGGCGGCCACCATCGAGAATCCAGTTGACCGGCCGCTGCCGACTATCGAGCCAACGACCCAACGCCAGGCCGCCGCGAAGCGGCACCACTCGCGCACCCAGGGGATCACGCACCACGAGCGCCACCCCGTCGAAGCGCAACGACGTTCTCCAGCGCGTGGTCACCGTCGCGACACAGAGGGCAAGTACCCCAAAGGCCGCGAGCACGATCAGGCTGACCACGATGGTCGGGATGCCCGAGCCAACGACGTCAGAGAGCAGCCCCCACGAGCCCGACACGACGACCGCAGCTGCAATCACGAGGCCGTGCATCCATCGACCCGCACGGCCACGGACGACCACGTGCGACGGCCGAGCATCGGGGGCCGTCATGGCACCTCCCGCGGGGAGAATGTGCTGGCGATCAGGTCGCCGGAGAGACCCGCGATATAGGCATCTATGACGGCGTCGCTCGGCGGGCACACGGCGACGGCTCGCGCCAGTGAGACCGGGTCAGCGATAGCGAAGGCAAAGGGGTTGAACTCGCGCGCGGTACCGACGTGACGCGCGAACTCGAGCGCGCTCGGCGCCGTGGGCACCGAAACACCCAATCCCCGCAGGCAGGGAACGACGCGGTGCGTGGCGTCTTGGTAGCGCCAGGCCGATTCGACGGATCCGATGACCGTGGTGGCAGTCAGATCGGCCACGCCGTACTGGGCGTTGCAGCTCTCGATCGTCCACCTGATGCGGTCATACGTGTCGCCCACCGTGCCGAAGTAGGTCACCGTGAAACCCGCGTCACGGCGAGCGACCTGCAATCGAGGGTTGAGAGCCACGATGCACTCGGTCACGCGTGCGTCGAGCTCGTCGAGCGAGACAAGCCCGCCGAAACGCGGCTCGGGAATTCCGAACTGCACAAGGCGGTCATGCGATTGCTCAAC
>JBJOPU010000195.1:0-3753 GCA_046050505.1 Actinomycetota bacterium | reverse complement strand
GAGTGGCCATGACAATGGCTCCCCCGCGGTCTCGGTGGTCGGCGAGCATGACGGCGAGCTCGGCCCACGTGCGACGGTCTTGACCAAACGTGGGCTCGTCGAGGAGCAACACGGGCGGGTCGACGGCGAGCGCGGTCGCCACCGACAAGCGTCGCTTCTCACCACCGCTCAGCGTGAATGGACTCACTCCCGCGAGGTGACGCAGGCGCAGTCGATCCAGCAGCGAGTCGACGTGCGGCGCCTCTGCCCCGCCCAGCTCGAGCTCGCCGCGTACAGTCGAGGCGACGAACTGGTGCTCGGGGTTCTGAAACACCACGCCAAAGCGCCGGGCCAGCTCGGCCGATCTCCACGCCGCCGGATCACCCGCGCCGAGCGCCTCGATCGTTCCGGCGGCGGCGGGCAGGAGCCCCGCGAGGGTCATGAGAAGAGTGCTCTTGCCGGCACCGTTGGGCCCGGTCAGGGCAATGACCTCACCCGCGCGCACGACGAGGTCGAGGCCGCCATCGAGCTCGATTAACGCTCCCCCGGCAGGCTGCACGGCGAGTCCGATCGTTCGCAGTACCTCGCGGCCCGGCCTGCCAGTCGACGCCGACGGATGCTCGGGCCCATGCCCGGGCACCCACACGCCACGCTGCGCCAGCACGGCGCCCTGCTCGCGCAGCACGTCAGCGATCGGCCCATCGGCCACGACGCGCCCGGCATCGAGCACGACGACGCGATCGACGAGGGGCATCCACACGTCGACGCGATGCTCGACAACGACGAGGGTCAGCCCGCTGTCGTCGGCGAGCTGTGCGACTGCCGCCGCGATCTCGCGCACTCCGTCCGGGTCCAGTTGGGCAGTGGGCTCATCGAGCAGCAAGGCGCCCGGGCGCATCGCGAGCACACCCGCGAGCGCAAGGCGCTGTTGCTGCCCACCCGAGAGTCGCCGGGTGTCGGCGTCGGCGAGTGTCGAGAGTCCGACGGTCTCGAGCGCTCGCGGCACGGCGGCAAGAATCTGCCCGGCGGGCTCGCCGAGGTTCTCGGGACCGAATGCCACGTCGTCGGCGGGGCGCGCGAGCACGAGTTGGGCATCCGGATCTTGCAGTACGAGCCCGACTCGGCCGCGCGCCCGCTGCGGGTCGACGGTGTCGACGGTCAGGCGGCCTTCGTGCACACCCTCGTCGGCACCGCCCAGCACCCCAGCCCACGCTTGCAGCAGTGTTGACTTGCCGCTGCCCGAGGCACCGAGCATGAGCACTCGCTCACCGGGCCGAATAGTGAGGTCGAGGCCGTCGAGTACGGGGGTCGAGTGCCCCACGGGAGTCCAGCTCCACCCGTGCGCGGCAAGCTCCGCCGCCGACGACGCCGTCACGCGCTCGATCGTGCGCCACCCTCACGCCCCGCAGCGAACCGCGCGAGAGCGCCCGTGCGCGCAAGGCCTCGCACCATGAGCCAGCTGCCCAACCCGGCGATGAGCGCGCCTGACACGATCGCGCTCACCGCGTAGACGGCCATGAATTCTGGGCGGGTTCCGGCGTAGTAGAACGTCAGATCCATGACGACCATGCCCACGCCCGCACCCATACCCGCGAGGAGTGCGGGAACAAGGCCCCACGCCCGGTAGAGCAAGATCGCGAAGACGACTTCAGCGCCGAGGCCCTGAACGAGTCCCCAGGCAAGAGCTGTCCACCCCCACATGCCGCCGAGCAGAGCCGAAACGGTGGCGGCCACGAGCTCGCCATACAGGGCTGCGCCCGGCTTGCGCACGACGAGCCCAACGAGCACGGCCGGAAACAGCCACACGGCATACAAGAGGGCCTGTAAGCCCGGCAGAGCAACCTCGAGTGGTGCCGTGAGGGGCGAATAGACGAGGTTCCAGAGCGTCATGACGAGGCCACCGGCAACGCCGAGAACGCTCGCAACCACAATGTCGACGACGCGCCATCGCCCCACTCGGCGGATGCTGATGGTGCCGCTGAATTCGTAATCCATGGTCGTGCCTTTCGTGGTGCGCGGGCACGGCATTCGTGCCCGCGGATTCGGTCGGCACGGGTGCGAGAAGTCCTCCCTGCGCCGGCATGATCCGGATCAGGTTCGACGGTCGAAGCGTGAGTGCGCTTCCTCTCAGCCCGGTTCACCGGACTCCCGTGTACGGGGGCAAGTGTATGCCCCGTCACTTAGGATCGCGTCATGGAGTTTGTCTTCTCGCCCGAGTTGCTCGTGGCCTTCGCAACACTGCTCGTGCTCGAGATCATTCTCGGAATCGACAACGTCATCTTTATCTCGATCTTGGCGAGCAAGCTCCCCCCCGAGCAGCAGAACCGCGCGCGCATTGTGGGCCTCTCGCTCGCGATGATCATGCGCATCTTGTTGCTCTTTGCCGCGAGCTGGATCATCAGCCTGACGAACGACCTCTTCGTTCTCGCCGGCATGGGTTTCTCGGGGCGCGACCTGATCTTGATCTTGGGTGGCCTTTTCTTGGTCTACAAGGCGGTCGTCGAGATCCACGAGAAGCTTGAGGGCGCCGAAGGCCACCAGCAGGTCACGGGCAAGTCGGTGACGTTCGCGGGCATCATCGTGCAGATTCTGCTCATCGACATCGTTTTCTCGCTTGACTCGGTCATCACCGCTGTCGGCATGGTCGACGAACTGTGGATCATGATCGCCGCCGTTGTCATTGCCATCACGCTCATGCTCTTCACCGCGAAGGCGATCAGCGACTTCGTCAACCGCCACCCCACGGTGAAGATGCTCGCTCTCGCGTTCCTGGTGCTGATCGGCACGACGCTCATCGCCGAAGGCTTCGATGTTCACATCGACAAGGCGCTCATCTACGGCCCGATCGCCTTCGCGATCATTGTCGAGGTGCTGAATCTCGTCTATCGCTCGCGGCAAGCGAAGCGGCGTAATCAGACGATCGAGCCCGTGGAACTTCGCCCGTCGCTCGTCAAAGACGAAGCCCCCGCCGATGTCACGCCCGTGCACCTCGGTGGCGCGCGTCGCGCGACGGCTGACCCGCAGAACCAGCCCGACGGCACACCGTGAGCGCGAGCCCTGGCACGCTCGATGCGCTCGTCGAGCGCATCATGCAGCGGGCGGAGGGCCTCGACGATGGGTACCACCGTGTCGGCCTGCTGATCTCAGCGGCCGAGGCAGTGACCGAAAGCCTCGAGCTGACGACGCGACTGCAACGCATCGTCACGGTTGCCCGCGAACTCGTCGGGGCGCAGTATGGCGCTCTTGGCGTGCTTGGCCCCGACGGCGGGTTAGAGCGCTTCTTGCACTCGGGGCTCAGTGACGACCTCGTGCGACAGTTGGGCACCCCGCCAACGGGTCGCGGCATTCTGGGAGCGGTCATCACCGACGGTCGCAGTATTCGGCTGGAACACCTCTCTCACGACGCGCGATCAGTTGGCTTTCCGGCGCACCATCCCCCCATGAACTCGTTTCTGGGGGTGCCCATTCGCGTCGACGGCACGGTCTTCGGCAACCTCTACCTCACCGAACACGACGACGGACCGTTCGACGACATTGACGAGGCGATCATCGTTGCCCTCGCGGCAATGGCCGGCACAGCGATCGCCAACTCGCGGCTCTACGAGCAGTCTCAAGAAGACCGCCGCTGGCTTGCGGCTTCTGAGCGCCTTACCCAACGACTTCTGTCGGGTGAGGTCGGTCCCGACGACCTCGATGCCATTGCGCAGACCGTGCGCGACCTCACTGACGCTCCGTTCGTCGTCGTGGTGGATGCTGG
Source organism: Actinomycetota bacterium (assembly GCA_046050505.1). Lineage (GTDB taxonomy): Bacteria > Actinomycetota > Actinomycetes > Actinomycetales > Microbacteriaceae > Microcella. The sequence continues at coordinate 17 of JBJOPU010000195.1, read as the reverse complement.
CGACGAGGGTACCGACG
>JBJOPU010000194.1:0-3777 GCA_046050505.1 Actinomycetota bacterium | reverse complement strand
TCATTCCGGCACTCGTGCTGACGGGCATCTTCTCAATCATCGGCACACTTCAGTTGCTCACCGAGCCTCAGGTGTTTCAGAGCTTCTCGAACGCGGTCACGAGCGTGTTCACGCCGAACCTGACGATCTACTCGACAGCGTCGGTGCCGAACATCAGCCTCGCCGCGGCCATGTCGGTCGTGCTTGCCTTGACGACCTTCGCCCTCTCATTCACCGTGCTCAAGTTCACGCAGCGGAGGACAGCAGCATGAGCGTTTCGACCGACACCCGCACGCTTCGAACGCAGGGTATGAAGAAGCCCGCTCGTGATGGCGGAATCCGCGAGAGCGCTGTGTCGCGCGTCGTGGCGATGGCCGTCATGATCGTCGCGACGCTGTACTTCCTGACGCCGCTCTGGTGGTTGCTCGTTGCCTCCAGCAAAACGCGCGAAGACTTCACCTCAACGAACCCCCTGTGGTTCGCCGATTTCGCACTCTTCGACAACATCGCTGCCCTGCTCGAGTATCGCGACGGAGTCTTCGTGCGCTGGTTGGCAAACAGTGCGCTGTATGCCGGGCTGGGCGCATTCTTGGCAACGCTGATCGCCGCGATGGCGGGCTACGCCATCGCCAAGTACAGCTTCTTCGGCCGCGAAACGCTGTTCAATCTGATTCTCGGTGGCGTGCTCGTGCCGGCCACAGCGCTCGCGTTGCCGCTCTTCTTGCTCTTCAGCCAGACGGGCATGACGAACACCATCTGGGCCGTGTTGCTACCGAGCCTGGTGAGTCCGTTCGGCGTCTATCTCTCCCGCATTTTCGCCGCGGCGAGTGTGCCCGACGAAATCATCGAAGCGGCGCGCATCGACGGCGCTGGTGAAGTGCGCACGTTCCTCACGGTGGCCACTCGGCTCATGGCGCCAGCCCTCGTGACGATCTTCCTCTTCCAGTTCGTGGGTATCTGGAACAACTTCTTCTTGCCGCTCATCATGCTGCGCGACGAAGAGCTCTTTCCGGTCACCCTCGGCCTCTACGTCTGGAACACCCAAGTGAGCCAGATCCCCGACATCCGCGCGCTCGTCGTCATCGGCTCGCTGTTGTCGATCATCCCCCTCATCGTCACCTTCCTCGCACTGCAGCGGTTCTGGCAGTCGGGGTTGGCGAACGGCGGGCTCAAGTGAGCATCCGCCGACAGACCCTCGACCGCAACGCGGGCGAGTGGAGCAGCACCACCACCAATCGAAAGGAACACAGCATGGCGATCTCTCGAGTCGCACGTGTGGGGGCCATCGCGGCCATTTCCGCACTTGCGCTGACGGCCTGCTCGACCGGCGGCACTGACGCCCCCGGCGCGAGCGGCGACTGCGCCCCCTCTGACGGACCCGTCACCCTCACCTTCACGAGCTGGCTTCCCGGCGTCGAAGAGGCTGTGGCGATCTGGAACGAGGAGAACCCCGACGTTCAGGTCGAGGTTCAGACGGGCCCCAACGGCAACGGCGGTACCTACCAGAACTTCTTCAACCAGCTCGCGGCCGGCAACGCGCCCGACCTCGGTCAGATCGAGTTCGACGCCATGCCGAACTTCCGCGTTCAGGACGGTCTCGAGAACATCGCGGCCTGTGAAGGAATCCTCGAGGCGGAGGACCAGTTCGTTGGATGGACCTGGAGCCAGGTGACGTTCGGCGAGGAGAACGCGGTCTACGCGATCCCGCAAGACACCGGCCCCATGGCCATGTTCTACCGTGCCGACCTCTTCGAGGCTGCGGGCATCCCGGTTCCCACCACGTGGGAAGAGTACGAGGCTGCCGCCGTGCAGATTCGTGAGCAGGGTGGCTACATCAACAACTTCTCGCAGAGCGACATCAACGCGTTCGCGGGTCTGGTGTGGCAGGCCGGCGGCGAGTGGTTCTCGAACGACGCCGATGGCTGGACGGTTGACATGACCGGTGCTGAGACGACTCAGGTCGCCGAGTACTGGCAGGGTCTTATCGACAACGACCTCGTCGCTGTCTACCCGCCGTGGACCGACGAGTGGAACGCCGCCTACAACTCGAGCGAGCTGTGGACGTGGGTTTCGGCTGTCTGGGGCGCCAACACCATCGCGAGCGGTGCGCCTGACACCGCCGGCAACTGGGCTGTCGCCCCGATGCCGCAGTGGGAAGCCGGCGCGAGCGCCGCGGGCAACTGGGGTGGCTCGACCACCGCTGTGCTCAAGGGTTCGGACCACCCGTACGAGGCTGCGCAGTTCGCTCTGTGGCTCAACACGGACGCCGACGCCCTCACGGCGATGAACCGCACCGCCAACATCTACCCCGCGACGATCGCCGGAGCCCAGCTTCCGGTCTTCGGTGAGGGTGTGGAGTTCTACGGCGGACAGAAGATCTACGAGGTCTTCGCCGAGGCCGGCAACAACGTCGACCCCAACTTCACCTGGGGCCCGACCATGACGCAGGTCTACAACGATGTCGCTGATGGCTTCTCCGGTGCCGTTTCGGGCAACGGTACGCTCTTGGATGCACTGACCGCTGGTCAGGACGCCACGATCGCAGCCCTCAAGGCGGCCTCGATTCCCGTCAAGGAGTAGGTATTTCGCTTCTCCACCTCCGTGCCGCGGGTGTCAGCTTCGTGCTCGACGCCCGCGGCACGGCCGTGCCACGGCTCATTCACTGGGGTCACGATCTCGGTGACGTTGAGCCGATCATGCTTGCCCAGGTCGGTGCGGCCCTTCCGGCGATTGCGCCGAGCTCGCCCGACGTGCCGCTTGTGCCCTCGATTCTTGCTGGGCCTGCCGAAGGCTGGAGCGGGTTCCCCGCGCTCGTGGCGCACCGCATCGGAGCAGGCCCAGCGCGCTTGCCGATGCGCATCCACCGCACGGGCCTCACGCAATCGACGGAGCACTCGGTCTCAGTCGTACTTCTCGTCCACGACGACCACGGCCCCCTGCTTACGGTGGGGTGGCACGCTCGGCTCTCTGCCGACGGCATCATCGTGATTGCTCTGGATGCTCGCGCCGAAGCGCCCGAGGGCGTCGAGCTGCATCGCCTCGCCGCGACCCTCCCGGTTCCCGCCCGTGCGAGCGAACTGCTCGACTTCACCGGGCTGTGGGCCGGAGAGCGGAGGCCGCAGCGCGGTGCCGTGCGTGACGGCTTGCACCTCCGCGACCAGCGTCGCGGCCGTCCCGGCCACGACGCCCCCTACCTCACGGTGCTCGGCACCCCCGGTTTCGGCTTCCGCTCGGGCGAAGTCTGGGCGCTCCACCACGCGTGGAGCGGCAACAGCACGACGGGCGTCGAGTCGATGCCGACTGGCCACCGCCGACTGCTTGCCTCCGAGCTGCTCGCGCCCGCCGAGATCGTGCTCGCGCAGGGCGACACGTACACGGCCCCCGAGACCGTGCTCGCCTGGTCGAGCGCCGGGCTCGACGGCCTGAGCGACCGCTTGCACCCCTTCGTGCGCGCCCTGACTCCCCCAACGCACCGTCCTGTCGTGCTCAACACCTGGGAGGCCGTCTACTTCGACCACGCGCTCGAGTCACTGATGCCGCTCGTCGACGTGGCGGCCGAGCTCGGCATCGAACGCTTCGTGCTCGACGACGGCTGGTTCACGGGCCGCACCGATGACCGCCGCGCGCTCGGTGACTGGACCGTCGATCCCGAGCGCTGGCCCTCGGGGCTGCATCCGCTCGTGGACGCCGTAGTCGAGCGCGGTATGGAGTTCGGGCTGTGGGTTGAGCCCGAGATGGTGAGTCCCGATTCGCGGCTGGCCCGTGAACATCCCGAGTGGATGCTCGCCGACGCCGCGA
>JBJOPU010000193.1:0-3785 GCA_046050505.1 Actinomycetota bacterium | reverse complement strand
GAATGCGGGAATGAGAATCCACCATCCGGGCGCAATGAAGCACGCACCGATGCAGACCATGCGAATTCCCATCGCCACGGCATAGCGAATCATCCGCGCTCGCCTCTCGTCGTCGGGCGAGGTCGGCATGCTCGTAATGGCGCTGGAGGTGGTCTTCGACACACCGCGATGGTAGCCCGCGACGTTGCGCATATGCTGGGGAGCCATGACCATCCAGCGCACTGTTCTTGTCACCGGCGGCAATCGCGGCATCGGCTTTTCGATCGCTCAAGAGTTCGTGGCTCAGGGCCACCGCGTGGCCGTCACGGCCCGTTCAGGCTCTGGCCCCGAGGGCTCACTCACCGTCATCGCCGACGTCACCGACTCAGCCTCGCTCGACGCCGCGTTTTCGACCGTGGAGGCCGAACTCGGCCCGGTCGAGGTCGTCGTCGCCAACGCAGGCATCACGCGCGACACGCTGCTGCTGCGCATGTCAGAAGACGACTTCACCGACGTGATCGACACGAACCTCACGGGTGCCTTCCGCACCGTCAAGCGCGCGTCGAAGGGGATGCTCAAGGCGCGTTTCGGGCGCATCATCTTGATCTCGAGCGTCGTGGGACTCTACGGCTCTGCCGGTCAGGTCAACTACAGCGCCTCGAAGTCGGCGCTCGTGGGCATGGCTCGATCGCTGACGCGCGAACTCGGCGGCCGTGGCATCACGTCGAACGTCGTCGCGCCGGGATTCATCGAGACCGACATGACGGCTGCTCTTCCGGAAGACCAGCAGAAGGCCTACCAAGAGGCCATTCCGGCCGGTCGCTTCGCGACGCCGCTCGAGGTGGCACGCGTCGTCACGTGGCTCGCGAGCGATGACGCTGCTTACATCAGCGGCGCCGTGATTCCGGTCGACGGCGGCCTCGGAATGGGCCACTAAGCCTTAGCGCAACCCCAAGACGGCGAGCACGGCCGACAAGTCGCGCTCGGGCAGGCTGATGTGTGCCGCAGCGCGCACCACAGGCTTCGCGTCGAACGCGATCGACAACCCCGCGGTCGCCATCATCGCGAGGTCGTTCGCCCCGTCGCCCACCGCGACGGTGCGCGAAAGCGGAACACCAAACTGGTGCGCCCACTCGCGCAGGGCGTGGGCTTTCGCCGCCGCATCAATCACCGGCCCGTCTGTTGTGCCGGTGAAACGATCGTCGGCAGCAGAGAGTCGGTTGGCGCGGTGCGCGTCGAGGTCGAGCTCCAGCGCGATCGGGTCGAGCAACTCGTGAAATCCGCCTGAGACGACGGCAACGCATCCGCCTGCCGCATGAACGGCCGCAACCAGCTCGCGGGCACCGTGCGTCAGCGTGATGCGCGGCGCAACGCGCGCGACCACCTGCGTCTCGAGCCCGGCGAGCAGCCCCACGCGCTCGGCGAGGGATGCGGCAAAGTCGAGCTCGCCAGCCATCGCGCGCGCGGTGATCGCCGCAACCTTAGCGCCCACGCCTGCCTCGTCGGCGAGAAGCTCGATGGCTTCTTGCTCGATCAAGGTCGAGTCGACGTCGAGCACCACGAGAAATGACGCCATGTTCGTGGATGCTCCTGCACGGCTCGGGGCGACAGAAGCCGCTCTACTCGATGCGGACGCCCTTACCGGCGACCACGATTCCCGTCTCGGTGACCGTGAGGCCACGAGCGCGGTCGGCGTCGTGGTCGACTCCCACCTGGGCGCCCGGCGCCACGACGACCTCTTTGTCGAGGATAGCCCGGCGCACGACGGCACCCGCGCCGATCTTCACGCGCTCGAATACCACGGTGTCGGTGACCTCTGCTGACTCGATCGTCACCCAAGGCCCCAACACACTGCGCTCGATGAGCGAGCCCGAGATGACGGCTCCGAGCGACACGATCGAGTCGACGACGTTTCCGGTGTTGCCGGCGGCGTCACGAATGAACTTTGCCGGCGGCGAGTTGAGCTGCTGCGAGTAGATGGGCCAATCGCTGTTGTACAGGTTGAAGACGGGCAGGGCCGAGATGAGGTCTTGGTGGGCGTCGAAGAACGACTCGATCGTGCCCACGTCGCGCCAGTAGAAGCGATCGCGTTCGGTCGACCCCGGAACATCGTTGTTGTTGAGGTCGTAGACGAACGCGCGGCCGTCGCGCACAAACGAGGGAACGATGTCGCCACCCATGTCGTGCGAGCTGTCGGGGTCGTCACCGTCGCGCGTGACCGCGTCGACGAGCACGTCGGCGTCAAAGACGTAGTTGCCCATCGAGGCAAGAACCTCGAGAGGCGAGTCGGCGAGACCGACGGCGTTCTTGGGCTTCTCGTGAAAAGCCGCGATGCGCTGGGGGTTGGTCGCATCCGTTTCGATGACACCGAACTGGTCGGCGAGCGAAATGGGCTGACGAATGCCCGCGACCGTTACGCCGGCGCCGTTGGCGATGTGCGCCTCGATCATCTGTCGAAAGTCCATGCGGTACACGTGGTCGGCGCCGACCACGACCACGATGTCGGGCTTCTCGTCGCGGATGAGGTTAAGGCTCTGAAGAATGGCGTCGGCCGAACCCGAGAACCACCGCTTGCCGAGGCGTTGTTGAGCCGGCACCGAGGCCACGTAGGCGTTGAGCATGCCGCTGAGCCGCCAGGTCTGCGAGACGTGGCGGTCGAGCGAGTGGCTCTTGTACTGCGTCAACACGACGAGTTGGCGAAGCCCCGAGTTGATGAGGTTCGACAACGCGAAGTCGATCAGTCGATAGCCGCCCGCGAAGGGCACAGCAGGCTTGGCGCGGTCGACGGTGAGGGGCATAAGCCGCTTGCCTTCACCACCGGCGAGCACGATTCCGAAGATCTTGGGAGTCGACATGGCCCCACTGTAGGCGAGCACGGCGTGACGTCATAGCGGCTCGCCTGTACTAGCGTCATCCGCATGCGCGTCGACGTGATTAGCCGTGAGTATCCGCCCGAGGTATACGGGGGAGCGGGGGTGCATGTCGCCGAACTCGTTCGAGCGTTGCGTGACGATCACGACGTTCGCGTGCGCTGTTTTGGCGCCCCGCGCAATGAAGCCGACACGCACGCCTACCTCGTTCCGGGGGCGCTCAGCTCGGCGAATCCCGCGCTCGCCACGCTCGGTGTCGACCTTGCGATTGCCGACGACGTTGACGGCGCCGACATCGTGCACTCTCACACGTGGTACGCCAATGCTGCGGGGCATCTCGCGCAGCTATTGCACGGCATCCCGCACGTCGTGACGGCGCACAGTCTTGAACCGTTGCGCCCGTGGAAGGCCGAGCAGCTCGGCGGCGGCTACCGCATCTCGCGGTGGATCGAGAAGAATGCTTTCGAATCGGCGGATGCGGTCATCGCGGTGAGCGACGGCATGCGTCGCGACATCCTCCGGTGCTACCCCGACATCGACGAGTCGCGCGTGAGCGTCATCCACAACGGCATCGACCTTGAGCGGTGGCAACGCACGATCGATCACGATGCCGTGCGCGCTCTCGGCATCGACCCTGACCGGCCCTCCGTCGTGTTCGTGGGCCGCATCACGCGACAGAAGGGCTTGCCATACCTCTTGGAGGCGGCCCGACGGCTTCCGGCCGACGTGCAGCTCATCCTGTGCGCGGGTGCGCCTGACACCCCCGAGATTCTGCGGGAGGTGCAGCACGGCGTCGCCGCTCTGCAGACGGAACGCACGGGCGTCGTGTGGATCGAGCGGATGCTGTCGCCCATCGAGCTGTCGGCCGTCTTGTCGTCGGCCACGACGTTCGTGTGCCCGAGTGTCTATGAGCCGCTGGGCATCGTGAATCTCGAG
>JBJOPU010000192.1:0-3792 GCA_046050505.1 Actinomycetota bacterium | reverse complement strand
GGCAGCGAGAGCTCCCCCACGAGCGTCAGGCCGTCGGGCGTGTGGAGCTCAATGTCGGTGCGTACGGCCGGCAACACCGTCGCGCTGCGAATGGGTTCGCTCATGGTTCCATCCTCCAGCAGTGTGCGTGCCAGTGCCGCCGGTCAGCGAGGTCGGCCTGCTCGCCCATGAGTCCGTCAGCGCGCCACGCGACGATGTGCGCTTGACCCACGGGAACCTCAAGACGGCAGCCAGGGCACAGATACGTCTTTTGGGCAGCGGCGGCCGAGACCTGCTGCACGTTCCACGTTCCGGTGCGTTTGACGACCGTGCGTCGAAGACCTGAGGTGATGCGGTCAAGGTCGAGCGGGGCATCCGTCTCGACAGGGCGCCGTCGGCTGCCGTGCCGATCGGTGCGCGAACGATTACTGCGGGGCATGGATGCTCAGGCCTAGTACCAGCCAACGCGCTGGCTATGCGCCCACGCGCCGCAGGGCGTCTCGTACCGAGCGGCGATGTACCCCAGGCCCCACGTGATCTGGGTGGCGGGGTTGGTCGCCCAGTCGGCCCCCGCCGATGCCATCTTGTCGCCGGGCAGTGCTTGGGGGATTCCGTACGCGCCCGAGCTCGCATTGTGCGCGTAGACGTTCCACCGTGACTCTTTGTTCCAGAGCGCGACCAGGCAGTCGTATTCGGCCGTGCCCCACCCGCGGGCCGTCACCATCGTGAGCGCGATGGCCATCGCCGTGCCCGCATCGGGAGTGCCCGCTGCGGGGGCCGTGCCAAAGGTGACAACCTGCGAGGTTTTCCAGTCGATGCGCTCAACATTGCTGACGTAGTCGTCGGTGGCCATGATCTGCTGGGTTGCCTGCTCAGGCGCCGGCGCGAAGGTTTCGAGGGCCATGGCCGGTGATTGGTCGGTGATCGCGGCGAGCACGAAGGCGAGTGAGACAACCGAAGCGAACACCGGAAGCGACCACGGTGTGCGCACGTGCCGTTCGAGGTGCGGAGCGATGGCGCGCCGACGAGCACCCCCACCCCCGTCGTGCATCGCACGCTCGTCATGGGTGTGGAGGCGCGACGGTATCGCTTCATGCCTGCCCACAGTTCAGAGAGCCTACCCGACGGCTCTCGACAGGCGACGTGAAGCGCGCTGCCTAGCGAACCGAGAGCATGAGGCCCACGACGGTGTCGAGCAAGAGATCGACCTGTGTTTCGTGGTAGCCGCGGTACCGCGAGCGGAACGCGATCGTGCGCACCGAGTCGACGGGCAGGGCACGACCGCTTTCGAAATACTGCGAAATGCGGGTGGTAAACGCATCAACATCTGCAGGGTGGTACCCCCGCGTGAAGGGGCTCACGCGCCGAAACTTCTTGCCCTCTGGCCGGGCCAGTCGATCGAGGATCTCTTGGGCGGTTGCTCGTGCTCCCGCGTAGTAGGCCTCAGAACCCTGCCGTGCGATGGCTTGGTCGCGCTCGCGCGTCGCGAATGCTTCTTCGAGCCGCTCAAGGGCCGCATCGACGTGGCGGGCGGAATAGCCGTCTTTCCGCACGAGACGAAAAGCGGTGTGACGAATCTCGTCACTCGTCAGTTCGGCGTCGAGGTCGGCTGGTGTCGAGAACGCGTCGCGCGCTCGCTCGAGAAAAGCATCGACCTCGTCGACGTCGTAGCCGGGCTTACCGGAGCGGGCGAGGGGAAAAGTCGAAGGCACGCACCCATTCTGCCGCAGTCACCAACGGGCCGGCGCCACGCACGCGCGACGCGGGCGACAAGCCGTGCCGAGTCGTCAGCCGAGAAGGCTAAAGATGACGTAGGCCGCAATCGTCGATGGCAGCATCGAGTCGAGACGATCAAGAAAACCACCGTGGCCCGGCAGCCAGGTCGAAATGTCTTTGATTCCGAGGTCGCGCTTGATGAGCGACTCAGTCAAATCGCCGAGCGTGGCAACGGCGACAAGAGTGAGGGCGAGAGTGAGCCCGACCCACCACTGCGTGCCGATCATGAAAATGGCCAGCAAAATGCCCGCGAGCGTCGCCGCCACAACCGAACCAGCGAAGCCTTCCCAAGTCTTCTTGGGGCTAATGCGTGGCGCCATCGGGTGCTTGCCGAACAGAACCCCCGAGGCATACGCGCCGGTGTCGATCGCGATCACGACGATGAGATAGGCGAGCACCCACCATTCGCCGCCCGGCTCAGCCGTCATGACAACGGCAAAGCCCGCCAACAGCGGAACGTAGCTCAAAACGAAGATGCCGGCCGCGAGGTCGGTACGCAGCGAAACGCCCGGTTGCCGCATCGCCGGTCGCACTGTTTCAACGATGCGCCACAGACTCACGAACGCGACGCCGGCAAGAAACGCCCACCAGAGTCCGGGTGCACCGAGATAGAAGGCGGGAGGAATCACCCCGATGGCGGCAATCACCAGCGGCAGACGCGGAACGTCACGCCCAGCGAAACGCAGCGCACTCGCCAGCTCGTACACCGTGAAGGCCACGAGCGCCGCCGCGAAGAGCATAAAGACTTGCTTGATCACGATGAGACTGAAAAGCAGCGCGAACCCCAAGACGAGGCCGAAGAAGATGGCCTTGGTCAGACTGCGGCCGGCGCGCGCTTCGATGCGAGCATCCATCTCGCGAGCCTTCGCCTCGAAATCGTGCACCTTGTTTTCGATGTCGTGGATGGCCGCCTCAACCTCATCGCGCGCCGAAGCACCTCGCCCCCAGCGACGCGGCGAGCGGGCAGGCTTCTGCTCGGCCGCCTCAGCGGTCGATGCGGATTCGGGAGTCTCGGGCATTTAGACCTCGAGCAGCTCGGCTTCCTTCTTCTTCAACGCCTCTTCAGCCGCGTCGGTCGCACGCTTGGTGATCGACTCAAGCTCCTTCTCGGCACGAGCGACCTCATCGTCGCCGACCTCGCTCTTGAGCTTGTCGAGGTCTTCTTTCGCCTTGCGACGGATGTTGCGGATCGAGACCTTGCAGTCTTCGGCCTTCTGCTTGACGATCTTCACGTACTCTTTGCGACGGTCTTCCGTCAGCTCGGGCATCGTGACGCGAATGATTTCGCCATCGTTGTTGGGGCTCGCCCCAAGGTTCGGGAAGTTGACGATCGCCTTCTCGATCTCTTTCAGCGCGCTCTTGTCGTAGGGCGTGATGAGAATCGTGCGGGCCTCGGGGTTTTGCAGGCTTGCGAGTTGCGCGAGGGGGGTCGGCGTGCCGTAGTACTCGACCAAGATCTTCTGGAACAGCTGAGGGTTCGCCCGGCCCGTGCGTACGGTCGCGAAGTCTTCTTTCGCGACCTCGACGGCCTTGGTCATCTTGTCGGTGGCTTCAGCCAAAACATCGGCGATCACGGGCTGCTCCTTCGGTGGGTCGATGCCGAGTCTAGCGGGCGCGGGCTCAGCCGAGCGCGAGCAGGGCGATGCCCGCAAGCACGACGACACTGCCGATAAGGCGACGCACGGGGTGCGGTTCGCGAAACAGCAGCCAACCGGCAAGCGCGATGAGCACGACGCTCACTTCGCGCGCCGGAGCAACGATCGAGACGGGCGCGAGCTGGTAGGCGGCGAGCACCGCAACGTAGGCGAGCGGCGACATGATGCCGACGATGCCGATGGCCACGGGATGCTCCCGCGCTGTTCGCGCGAGCGCCCCGCGCTCGCGCAGCGCCAGGGGCAGCAGCACGGCCAACTGCACGACCATGCTCGCCCAGTAGTAGCCCACGGGCTCGAGGTCGGCGCGCGTGACGGCGGCCGCATCCCACAGCGTGTACGCCGCGATGATCACGCCCACGGCCGCCCCGTAGCGGATTCCGCG
>JBJOPU010000191.1:0-3795 GCA_046050505.1 Actinomycetota bacterium | reverse complement strand
GATCGTGAGCATCGACCAGTGGGCCATCAGTGTCATGGAAACCCTCGGCGTGTTCGGCGCCGCTCTTCTCGTCGCGATCGAGAGCCTGTTTCCGCCGATTCCGAGCGAACTGATCTTGCCGCTCGCGGGCTTCACGGCCAGCCGTGGCTCGTTTGATCTGGTCTCGGTGATCGTCGCCACGACGCTCGGCTCGCTCGTCGGGGCGATCGTGCTCTATGCGCTCGGCCGCTGGGTCGGCGTCGATCGCCTCAAGCGCGCCGCTGATCGCATTCCGCTGACGAGCGCCGCGGATGTCGAAAAGGCCATGGCGTGGTTCCATCGCTTTGGGCCGACCGCCGTGCTCATCGGCCGCTTCATTCCGATCGTGCGCAGCCTCATCTCGATTCCCGCGGGCGTTGATCGCATGCGCCTCTGGCTGTTTCTGCTCCTGACCGCAATCGGCAGCGGCATCTGGAACACCATCTTCGTCGTGCTCGGGTTTGTTCTCGGCGAGAACTGGACGGTCGTCGAAGACATTGCCTCGCGCTACAGCCGCGTCGTGCTCATCATCGCGATCATCGTCGTCGTGGCGTTCATCGTGTGGCGCGTCGTGCGGCTCGTTCGGCGCCGACGCGCGGCGAGCACGGATGCGGGCGCCGAGCCGAACGGTACCGAGTCACGCAGCACCGAATCGACCGAGTAGAGCGGCGCGAGCAGTGCGGCAATCACCACGCCCACCGTTGCCACAGTGTTTCGCAAGTAGTCACGACTCATAGAATCCCGCGCGAAATCAGGCCACACTAGAGAGACAGCATCGGGCGGCGCTTCAGCACCCCCGACTCACCCCACCACAGGAGAAGATCATGCGCCGTACTGTTCCCGCCGTCGCCGCCCTTGCTTTGGGCGTTTCGCTCACCCTTTCCGGTTGCTTTGCCAACCCGCTCGAACAACTCACCGAAGGCCTCGTCGAGGGCGGCGTTGAGCAGATCATCGAAGACCAGACGGGAGTTGACGTCGACGTCGACGGTTCGGGTGCGAGCCTGCCCGACAGCTGGCCCGCCGATGTTCCCACCCTGCAGGGCGAGATCGTCTTCTCTGCGGCGGCCGAAGGTGTCTTCACCGCCGCGATCAAGGTCGGCAGCATCGCCGAGGCCGAGCAGGCCTTTGCCGACCTCGAGGGTGCCGGCTACACGCAGGTGTCTGAGCTGTCGCTCGGCGAAGGCTCGTCGGCTCGCGTGTTTGAGAACGGCACGTGGAACGTGGCCCTGCTCATTGCCGAAAACGAAGACGGAACCGCACAGGTGCAGTACACGGTCGGAGCCGTGAACTAGTTCACGAACGCGCCACGACACACGGCCGCGCAGGCTCACCTCGAGTTCTGCGCGGCCGTTGGCGTCTCCCTAGCACGAGACGTGTGCGCGGCGATCGGTGAGCGTGCGTTGTTCTCGCACGCACGGCTCTTTTCACGCGTGATGTCGGGTATTCCCGCAGTTTTCGTGCGCCCTTCACAACCACAAGCGACTGTTTCGTGCTTAGGCTCATGGGTGAGTCTGCATTCACCTGATTCGACGAAGGAGGGACACCATGACCGACACCACCGCGACGCGCAGCACCACCATCATCGGAGAGCCCGAGGTCGTCGAAGACACCCTCCGCGCGGCGACGGATGCTGCCCTCACGAGCGCGCAGATCGTCGCCGACCCGGCATGGTCGCGCCTCAAGCGCGCCGCCGAGGCACTGCGCCCGATGCAGGTGCATGACGGCAGCATCCCGAACACCGAGGATCACGCCGCTGCCGCGGGCCACGTCGCTGAGATCGCCGCTGCCTTGCGTCACTTCGCTCCGCTGATTCCGCACGACGCCGACTACTTGATGGCCTGCGCGATCGACTTCGAGCGCTGGGCCGACAGTGGCTTCGTCGTGCCTGACTTCTATGACGCGCTCGACGCCTTCCACCCGGCGCGCGAGCGTCGCGACGGTGTTGCGCACCTCGTCGTGTTCCCGATGTACACGCAGAACGGTTCGGCCGATCGGCTGGTCGAGGCCGTGGTGTTCGAGGTCATCTGGCCCGAGTTCGTGGCAGCGCTCGAAGCGGGCGCCTACGGCAATGCCCTCTACCTGGGTTTGCGGTTCGCCGACTTTACGCCCGGCTACGACACCAACTCGGCCGTGCTGTTTCCCGAGTCGGTCGCCGTCACGCCGCGCGTGCCCGCGTGCGCGCCCGAGGGCACTCCGGCACAGCTGCCGACCTTCACGTGGGGCGCCATCTTCGCCGACCGCGAGGCCGCACGCTACCGCCGTGTGGTGCGCGCCGCCGCTGACATCACGAAACTCGAGCTTCCTGCCGACGCACTCGAGCTGCTCACCGACCAGCAGCTGGCCGAGCGCACGTTCGTCATGTGGGACATGATTCACGACCGGGCCCACATGCGCGGCGACCTGCCGTTTGACCCGTTCATGATCAAGCAGCGCATGCCGTTCTTCCTCTACACGCTCGAAGAACTGCGCTGCGACTTGACAGCGTTCCGTGAGGCCGTTGCGTTGTGGCGCGCCGACGACACCGACGACATCACGCGCCAGCACGCGCGTCTGGTGCAGTACGCCGTGATCTTCGACCGCATCTTCCGGTTCGCGATCTCGGGCACGCGCGTGCGCAACTATGACGCCGTCGGCGGCCAGTTGTTGTTTGCGTGGATGCACCAGAAGGGTGTGCTGCACTGGACAGACACCCAGCTCGCCATCGACTGGGATGCCGTGCCCGACGTTGTCGTCGCCCTTTCCGATGCCATCAACGAGCTCTACTGGGCCTCGATCGACCGGCCGAAGGCCGTGCACTGGCTCAAGGCCTACGAGCTCGTCTCGGGCACCCTCACGCCGCACCCCGCCTCGGTGTGGGCGCGTGGCTTGAGCGACGAGGTTCTCGCCGGGCCCCTCAAGGGCTACACCGATCTCGTACTCGACGACGAGTTTCCGCTCTCGATGTTCTACGAAGCCCTCACCAAGAAGATGGCGCAGGTCATTGCGTCGACCGCGGGCATCACGGGCGGCGATGCGTGAGCATCGCCGCTGACGAGCCGAAGAGCGTGAAGGGTTCGAGCGGCCCGGCGACGTCGAACAGTGCGGGATCGGGCGCGACAGACCGCACCGTCGTGGTGGCCGGTGCGGGAGGGGTGGGTGGCCGCGCGGTGTGCGCGGCCCTCACCGCCGCGGGCGCACACGTCGTGGCCGTGGGCGCACGCGCCGAGTCACTTGCCGACGTGGATGCGGCCGAAACCGCGGTCGTCGACCTCGCCGACCCGGCCGCGGTGAGCGCGTGGGCGGCCGCACTGCGCGACCGTCGCCCGAGCATCGACGGTCTGCTGCACCTCGTCGGCGGGTGGCGCGGCGGCTCAGACCCGGACGACTTTGCGTGGCTCGAGCGTCGCGTTCTCACCACCCTGCGCGTCGTCAGCCGCGAGCTGCGCGGCGACCTCGGCGCGTCGAGCGCGGGGCGATTAGCGATCGTGAGCTCGGCATCCGTCGCCCAGCCGAAGTGGGGCATGGCCAACTACGTCACCCTCAAGTCGGCTGCCGAAACCTGGGTGCAAGCGCTCGCGAGCGGGTGGCGCACGAAAGGCACCCCGACGGCGGCCGTGACCTTCGTGGTCGGCACCCTCGACGAGGCGGGAGCGGTAGACGACCTCGCGGCCGCGTGCGCGGCACTCTGGTCGGTCGACCACGAGCAACTCAACGGTGCGCTTGTCGAGCTGAACACGAGAGAATGACAGCGTGACCCCCATCCACGACACCAACTACCGGGGCTTCGCGAGCGACAAC
>JBJOPU010000190.1:0-3807 GCA_046050505.1 Actinomycetota bacterium | reverse complement strand
GAGATCGACGCCGCGATGCTCGCGAGTTGGATGGCGCAGATCGCGTCGCGGCCGGGGTTGGGCGGGGCGCGGCGGTAAGTGAGACCGCGTCCATAACTTACTTACACTTAGCGTGCTAAATGTAAGTAAGATGTCGTCATGGTTGCGTTTAGTGGGGCACTTCAGGTGCCGCGTGCCCAGCGTGAGCGTCGCACGTGGCGCCCGCGTGACACCGGGTACTACTCGCGCCGTGAGCTCGAGCGGCAGTCGGGCGAGTACGAGTCGCTCGTTCCGATTGCGCTCGCCGACTGGCAACCGAGCATTCCCGCCGAGCTTGCGGCTGAGCTCGATGATGCGACAGCCGCTCTGATCGACTTTGACTCGTACGCCGACCGACGGCTGGGGGAACGAGAAGCGACTCTCGGCCCGATGGCTGCGATTCTGTTGCGCTCTGAGAGCGCATCGAGCTCGCAGATCGAGAACCTCACGACCTCGGCGCGTCAACTGGCACTGGCCGAGTTGGGAGAATCAAGCGCCGCCAACAGTCGCACCGTTGTCGGAAACGTGCGGGCCATGGAGGCCGCGCTTGCCTTGGCTGATCGGCTTTCTACCGAGACCATTCTGCACATGCACCACGCTCTGCTTGAACACCAAGAGGGAATGGTGGAGCATGCGGGCCGCCTGCGCGAGGAACTCGTGTGGATTGGGCCGGGTGATGCCGGCCCCCTGACCGCCGAATTCGTCGCGCCACATCACGAACACCTGCCTGCCGCTCTCGATGATCTCGTGGTCTTCATGGCGCACAACGACCTGCCCGTCTTGCTGCACGTGGCCGTAGCGCATGCTCAATTCGAAACGCTGCACCCCTTCGTCGATGGCAACGGCCGAACGGGTCGGGCGCTCGCGCAGTCGATGCTCAAGTCGAAGCGCGTTGTCACTCGCAGCACCGTGCCTCTCTCGGCCGGGCTCTTGGTCGACGTTGACGGCTACTTCGCGGCACTGACGGCGTTTCGCGACGGGGATGCCGCCCCCATCGCGCAGCGATTTGCCCACGCAGCTCTCTTTGCAGCTGCAACCGGTGTTGAACTGATCGATGCGCTCGCCGATGCGCTCGACGATGCGCGGGCGAAACTGGTCGGCGTACGCAGCGACGCGGCCGCGCATCGGGTGTTGCCGTTGCTGATCGGTCAGCCGATCGTCACGACCGGCTACCTGACGCGCACGCTCGGCGTTAACGAGGTCGCGGCTAAGCGAGCGCTCGACACTCTCGTTGACCGGGGAGTGCTCGACGAGATCTCTGGCCGACGTCGCAATCGCACGTGGGCCCAGCCCGGCATGCTCGCCGCTCTTGACGCATATGCCCGGCGTGCCCGGAGACGCGGCCGTTAGTCGATCGCGCCGCGCAGCATCCGAAATCCGCCAGCGCACTAGAGTCGCCGCATGGCCACCGACCCCACCGACCACTGGACGCCCGTCGGAGTCGTGTTTGAGCGCGACCCCATCGAGATTGACGGGGTGAACCCGTGGGAGCAGTCGTGGAAGTCGACCGACGAGATTGCTGATGTGCGGCATCCGGCGTACCCCACGCAGGTGCATGACGTGTCGGTGTATGTCATGACGGTCGAGGGCCGCGACATTCTGTTTGCGGCGGGTGAGCTCTCGAACGGGGTGTGGGGCTTCTATCGCCCGTGGCCCGCGCGCTCGGTGCCGTTCTCAGCGTGAGCTGTTCGCCGTGCGGCCCCGCACGATGCCGATGAACTCAGCGGCAGTGCACTTGAGGGCAAACGGCTCACCCGAACTCGGGTCTCGCGGGGCGCTTGGGAACCGCAGGAAGCCCTGTCGCCAGGATCGCATCGAGCAGACGGTAGGCGCGTTCAGGGGGCAGCTCTCCGGGGAAGTAGTGCTCGAACACCTGCTCTGCCTCATCGACGGTGTCGATCGAGAGAATGGCGAGCAGGGTCGCTATGTCGTCGCGGTTGAGGGTGACCATCACACGCTCCTGAGACTCTCGGCGTCGATGAGCACGCCGCGCCGGGCGAACTCGTCGGGTATCGGGCCCAATACTGCGGCCGTCACGAAGCGACTGTCGGTGAGCATCCGTGGTTCGTCGATTGTGGGTGCGCTGTCGATCCACGGGGGGAGAGGTGCACCGACCTCGTTCAGTCGGTACTCCGTCAGGCTCGCGAGCGCGGCGTCGTAGAGGGCGTCGCCCGTGGCCTGAGGCGGGTAAGCAGTCAGCACTACGCGGTTGGTCGGGTTCTCTGCTGCGAGATCGTCGTTGAACGCGAGCCAGCTGCGAAACGCTTGAGACCGGTCGCCGGCGCTGAGCCACTGTCGAATCTCAGTCGAGGCCTCAAGCACGGTGCTTCGGAGTGTGGGCGAGATGGCCAGTCGAGCCCCGCTGCTTCGCAGGAGGGTATCGAGCGTGTCGACGCGGGGCGTGCGCCGGCCGCTCTCGATAAACGAAATGTTCGACGCTGGCAAGCCTGTGCGGGTAGCGAGCTCTGACTGGCTCACTCCGCGGGCAGTGCGCGCGGCGCGACTGAGGGTGGCGATCGTCATGGTGCACCTCCTCTGGCAAATTATCGTAAACGATAAGGCATGCGAAGGCTAGGTCTCAGCGGGAGCTGTTGGCCGTGCGGCCCCGCACGATGCCGATGAACTCATCGACTAACGGATGCGCGCCCGCCGTCGGCCACACGAGCGAGATGCTCGACTCGACCCCGTCGGTCAGCGGACGTGCCACCACGTCTTTGCGCGAGTGGGCGCGGGCCACCGACTGGGGCATGACGGCGACTCCGACGTTGGCAGCGACGAGTTCGACGGCGTCGGATCCGCTGCCGCCGTGCAGGTCAACCGTGAGCATGACGAGGTCGTCGAGCCCGCCCAGCTCGACGAGGCTCACGCTGTCGAGGCCGGCCACCAGAGATCCTTTGGGGGCGAGCACGACGGGTGCTTCGCGGTAGAGCGGGATGGCGTGCCACTGCTCGTCAGCGCGGGTGTCGCGCAGCAGCGCCATGTGGGCGGTGCCCTCCGCGAGGGCCGCGAGCGCAGCATCCTGATTCATCGGAAGCATGTCGAGGCGGCCGCGGGTGCGACGATCGCGCCAGACGCGCTGCCACTTGCCCGGAGTCACGCCGGGCACGAAGGCCACGCGCAGAGGGTCGGGATACGGAGCGGCCATGGGCTCAGGCTATCGGCGCGCGGCCCGACGCCGGTCGACCGCGTACGCTCGACACCATGACCGATGCACCGCGTGAAGACAATCGCCAGCAGCCGAAGCCCAAAAAGGAGCAGCTGCTGAGCCCCGCGACGGCGGCCAAGAAGCTCAACCTCTACTTGCCGGCGACGCCCGCGGAGTTTCAGGCGACGCCCATTTCGCGCACCGCGCTGCAGGCCCTCAGCGACAGCCCGCCCGAGTGGCTCGCGACGTTGCGCCGCGAAGGCCCGCACCCGCGCGACGAGGTCTCGCGTCGCCTGGGCGTCTCGAACTCGGCGCTCGCCCGCGCCGGAGTGAGCGACCACATGACGACCGCCGAGATTCGCGCGCTGCTCGACGACCGGCCCGAGTGGCTCGTGGTCGAGCGCGAGAAGCACGCGCCGGGCACGGGCATTGTTCCGGGCACGGCGATCGGCGAGCGGCCGGCGCGGGTTGAGCCCGTCGCCGCGGATGACGACGACGCTGAGTACGTCTGAGCGCACCCCCATGCTCGGCCCTGAACCGCACGTCGCGCTGCTGCGCAACGTCAACGTGGGCCAGCGCGGGCACCCCAGCTCTGACGACCTGCTGCGCGCCTTCGCCGCCGCCGGAGCCCCCGACGCCCTGAG
>JBJOPU010000189.1:0-3817 GCA_046050505.1 Actinomycetota bacterium | reverse complement strand
TCCTCACTTTTTGTCGGGGTAACAGGATTTGAACCTGCGGCCTCGTCGTCCCGAACGACGCGCGCTACCAAGCTGCGCCATACCCCGGTGCTGCCCGAGCGAACCAGGGCAACCCGTCAAGAATAGCCGATGTCGTCACCCACGAGTGTCACGAGCACGGCCTCGGGCGGGCACGCGAAGCGCACGGGGGCGTAGATCGACGTACCGATGCCCGCCGAGACGTTGAGGTAGGACGCGTGGTGGGCGTGGTGCCAGACCGAGAGGCCGCGCGCACGGTCACGCGGCAGGTCGCAATTGGTGATGATGGCGGTGCCGCCCGGCAAGCAGACCTGACCGCCGTGGGTGTGGCCGGCGAAGATCACGTCGGCGCGCTGGGTCGTGAACGCGTTGAGCACTCGCTGATACGGAGCGTGCGTGACACCGATCATGACGGCGGGGTCGTCGGTGTCGTCGTCGTCGAGCTCGCGCAGGGCATCCACAAGGCCCGGAAGTTGATCGAGGCGGTCCCACCCACGGTGGGCATCGTTCGTGCCCATGAACTCAAGAATCGAGCCCTTGATCGTCAGCTGCGCGACCGCGTTGTTGAGCGAGTGCCACCCGAGACGTTCGCCCAGCAGCGCTTCGAGAGCGTCCGTGTCGAGGGCTACGGCCGTCGCGGTGTCGCCTTTCGACGGACCGGCCAGGTACCGAAACGGGTTCTTGGGGGTCGGAGCAAAGTAGTCGTTCGACCCGTGCACGAACACGCCGGGCACTCCATCGAATGCGGAAAGGGCCTCGGCGAGGGCCGGCAGGGCATCCACGTGCCCGAGGTTGTCGCCCGTGTTGATCACGAGGTCGGGCGACAGTGCGGCAAGCGACCGAACCCAGGCGATCTTCTCGCGCTGCCACGGAGCGAGATGCAGGTCGCTCACGTGCAACACGCGAATCGGGTCGGCGCCGGGAGCGAGCACGGGCACGACTTCGCGGCGCACTCGATACGCGCGGCGCTCGAACGCCGCCGCGTACACGGCGACGGCCGACGCGACCCCAAGGGTCGCGACGGCCGCCGTGCGCAGGGCAGAACTCATCAGCAGACGAGCTTTGCCTCGGTCAGCACCATAGGTGTTGAGAACAAGAACTTGGTTCCCGGAGCCCTGCTCTGTTCGATGACCGTGCCATCGAGCAGAGGATCATCGGTGGGCTGGAGCACGTAACACTGTGTGCTCACGTCGGTGAACCCTGCATTCGAGAACGCAACGAGAGCATCGGCGAGACTCGTCGGCACCGATGTCACATCGGGAACCGTGCCGACATTGCCCTTGCTGACGGTTACCGTGACGGTCGTGCCGCGCGCGAGCAAGGTGCCTGCGGGGAACGACATGGTGGCAACGAGGTCGATGGGGATGTCAGAGTCGATGGCCTTCGAGATCTCGAACTTGAAGCCCAGGCCCTCGAGCAGAAGCTTCGCTTGCTCGGGAGTCTGACCCGTCACGTCGGGCAACGTCACGCCCGAGCCCGTCAGCAGGCGCGCGGGCGGAGTGCCGAAGGCGCCTCCGCCATACTGGCCGTTGATGGCGCCTTGCACGACGCGGAAGATCTGGTGACGCAACTGGCCACCGCTCGGGTAGCTACGAATCGGCACCTTGCCCACCACGTTGCCGACCCACACCGCAGTCGAGACGCGCGAGCTGGAGCCCACGACCCAGGTCTGGTTCGAGCTGTCAGTGGTTCCCGTCTTGCCGAGCAATGGAATTCCGTCGCCGACGCGCGAGGCCGTTGCGGTACCGCTCGCAATGACCGCCTGCATGGGCGCTGCGGCGGCCGCAGCAACTTCGACCGACAGTGAGCGCTTGCACTCTGACTCTTGACCCTCGAGGTCATTGCCGTCGCGGTCGACGAACCGGTCGACGACGATGGGCTTGCAGTAGGTGCCGCCGCTCGCAATTGTGGCGAAGGCGTTTGCCATGGTGAGCGGCGCAATCTCGTTCGTTCCCAGAATGGCCGAAGGGTTGGTCTGCAGCGTTCCGCCGTCAGCGCGGTGCACGCCAAGCGACTCTGCCGCGCCTCGAATGGCGCACTGGTCAAGCTGCTCGCCGACCGACGCGAAAGCAGTGTTCACCGATTGCACGGTGGCGTTGTACACGCTCATCGCCGGTGCAGCGGGGGCGTCGTTCTTGGGGTTCCAGTTGCCGCCGTACGGGCCGCCGCCGTCTTCACACGTGTCGACGAAGGTCGCGAGGTTGCGGTCTCTCACCGTGGCGTCGACGACCTCATTGAGGCCGCGGCCCTCGTTGAGCCACTGCACGAGTGCGAAGACCTTGTAGGTCGACCCCACCTGGAAACCGCTCGATCCGCCGTAGTCACGGTCGGTGGCGTAGTTGACCGCGGTCGTGCCGATTCCGCCGCCGCCGAACTCGGCGCTGCGGTCATCGAACACACGGTTTTGCGCCATCGTGATGACGCGACCCGTGTTGGTTTCGATCGAGGTCGCGACGCTACCGATTTCGAGGCGCGGGTCATTGGTCGGAACAATCTCCCACACGCGCTTTTGCGTCACCGTCTGCAGCGACAGGTTGAGCGTCGTGTAGACGTCGTAACCGCCGAGCTTCCAGGCTGCCTGGCGCTCTTCGGGCGTGTCACCGAGGGTCTCAAAGTCGTCAACGCTCTTGATGACGAAGTCACAGAAGAACTTGGCGTACTGGTTTGCGGCGTAGCACCCGCTCGTAGGCGGCGTGAGCGTGACGAACTCTTCGTCGACCGGAGTGTTGATGGCCTCGTCGTGCTCGGCCGCAGTGATGAAGCCTTCTGCGAGCATCGAGTCGAGAATGACGTCACGACGGCCCTGGTTGGCTTCGTAGTTGTCGGGAGTGCCGAGCGAGCGAGCACCGGGCTGCTGCACGATCGCGATGAGGCTCGCCGCCTGCGCGATCGTGACGTCGGATGCCGGAATACCGAAGTACTGCTGCGCCGCGGCCTGGATGCCGTAGGTGTTGCCACCGAAACCCGCGATGTTCAGGTAGGCGAGAAGAATCTCGTCTTTCGTGTAGGTCTTCTCGAGGCCGATCGCCAACTTGGCCTCTTTGAGCTTGCGCTCCAGGCTCTGCGCTTGGGCTTCTGCGATCTTTTCGTCGCGCAGTTCGATCGTCGGCTGCTTGAGAGCCTCGGTAATGAAGATGTTCTTGACGAGCTGCATCGTCAGTGTCGAGGCGCCCGACTCGATGCCGCCCGCGGTGAGGTTGCCCAGACCGGCACGGATGATCGACTGCATGTCGACGCCGTTGTGGTCGTAGAAGCGGCGGTCTTCACCCGCGATCGTGGCGTCTTTGATGTACTGCGACACCGCATCCCACGCCACTTCTTCACGGTTCTCGGCGTAGACGGTCGCGATGGCGGTGTAGCCATCGTCGGGGTTTGACGTGTTCTGGGCCCACAGCACGTTGCGCTGCGACTGCTCGTTGATCTTGATGTACTCGGGCAGGCCCTCGAAAATTCCGATGGTGTTGCTCGCGGCGATGCCGGTCACAGCAAGGGCGGGGGTGACCATAACGGTCACGAGAACGCCGGCGAGGGCGCTCAGACCGAGCATCCCCCCAATGGCGCCGATAACTCCGGAGGCCTTCTGATTCTGGGCAGACATATGATTGAGGGTACGCCACATGGCTTATGACGACGCTGAATGGACCGCGCGATGACCCAATGGGAATACCTCACGACCCCGCTCATGATCCACACGACCCAGGCAATCCTCAACAATTGGGGCTCGCAGGGCTGGGAGCTCGTGCAGGTTGTACCGGGCCCTGAGGGCGGGCTTGTTGCGTATTTGAAGCGCCCGATCGCC
>JBJOPU010000188.1:0-3820 GCA_046050505.1 Actinomycetota bacterium | reverse complement strand
CGACCTTGTTTATCGCCGACCTGCTCCCATGGTTGATTGAGAGTCATTCCGCCGACCCGGAGTCTGTGACGGCAGTACTTGAATGGATGGAGCAACAGCTGAATTCTGACGATGAGCAGGTCAGAGGCATGATCGTTGCTTCCGGGATCGAAGACCTTACGGCACGTGGCCAGCCGGGTGAGACCCTCCGCCCGCTACTTGGACCAAAGACGGTATCTATCGATCCCTGGTCTTTCACCCCGTAGTTACGGAGTCTCGAGAACCGGCTCGCTGGAGACCTCACGGTCTCATCCACTAAGTCAGAGGTCGGGTAGTCGCCGCCGAAACGCCTTCTGCAGATCGAGCTCGGCGACGAGGTGTGGGCTGCTGACCCCGAGACGGGTGACGCGGGAGCGCGTCAGGAGACCGCGCGCTTCGGGGGCGAGGGTGAGAAAGACCTCGTCACGGTGTCGACGTAGTCGGGGTCGGTGGTGGCGAAGGCCGAGCATCCCGCCCCCTCCCAGCCGCGGTGCCTCACCATGAGGGCATGACGGCTGAACCTCGGGACGCAGTACCCACGCGCGAAGCAGGGCTCGCCCGACTCGCCGACTTCGTTCCGCGTGCCGGTCGTGCCTACGCGGCCGAGCGCAACACTGACCGCGGCCCGGCGGATCGCTCGAATGTCTCGACCCTCTCGCCCTGGGTGCGGCACCGGCTCGTGACCGAGCGCGAGGTGGTGGAGGCCGTGCTGCAGCGGCATTCGCTCGACGCCGCGAGCAAGTTCGTGCAGGAGGTCTACTGGCGCACCTACTGGAAGGGCTGGCTCGAACTGCGGCCGAGCGTGTGGACTCGCTACACCGCCGCCGTGGCGCCGGCGCTCGACGGCCTGAGCGCCGCCGACCGCGCCACCTACGACGCCGCAATCGCGGGGCGCGCGGGCATCGAGGGCTTCGACGACTGGGCGCGCGAGCTGGTCGAGCTCGGCTACCTGCACAACCACGCGCGCATGTGGTTCGCGAGCATCTGGATCTTCACGCTGCGCCTGCCCTGGCAGCTCGGCGCCGACTTCTTTCTGCGCCACTTGCTCGACGGCGACCCGGCCTCGAACACGCTGAGTTGGCGGTGGGTCGCGGGCCTGCAGACGGTCGGCAAGACCTACCTCGCCACGACGCAGAACATCGAGTTTGCGACCCAGGGCCGTTTCAGCCCGCGAGGGCTCGCGACCGTCGCCCCTGCCGTTGACGATGACGCACCCGTTCCCTCGCCCGGCCCCGCACCGCAGGCCGCGCCGGTGCCGCGCGGCAAACTTGCCCTGCTGCTGCACGACGACGACCTGCACGCCGAGAGCCTCGACCTGAGCGGTGCCGAGGTTGTGGCGGTCGCGAGCCCGGCGGCGACGTCGCGCGATGGCTCCGCAGCGGCAGTGGCCGGGTTCGTCGCCGCGGCGCTCGCCGATGGCCGCGAGCGGGCCGGCGCGCACGACGGGGCCGAGGCCAGCGCGCTCGACGGGCTTACGGCATCCGCGATTCTGCCCTGGATGCACGCGCACGACGTCACGCAGCTCGTGACCCCCTACGCGCCTGTCGGCCCCGTGCGCGAACGCCTCGACGCCCTCGAACGCAACCTCGCCCCCGCGGGCGTGACGCTCACGCGCGTGCTACGCCCGTGGGATGCCCAGGCCTGGCCGCACGCGACCCGCGGCTTCTTTCCGTTCCGCGAGCGAATCCCTGCACTTCTGCGCGAGCAAGAAATCGGGCCTGACCGGCGATAATGGGCACACTCCCATTCCTTCGACTCAAGGACTGATATTCATGACCGACACTCTGAACCGGTCACTCTCCACCGCCCCTGCTCACGACCCGGCCGATGGCGTGCGCGCCTACGACCTCGACCGCGAGTTCGTCTTTCACTCGTGGAGCGCGCAGGGCGCCCTGAACCCCTTCGTTGTGGCGAGCGCCGCGGGCTGCGAGGTGTTCACCTACGACGGTGAGACCTACCTCGACTTCTCGAGCCAGCTCGTGAACACCAACATTGGGCACTCGCACCCCAAGATTGTCGCGGCGATTCAGAAGCAGGCCGCTGAGCTCGCGACCGTCGCCCCCTCGCACGCGAACCTCGCGCGCGGCGAAGCGGCCCAGCGCATCGTCGAGAAGGCGGGACCGGGCTTTGCCAAGGTGTTCTTCACCAACGGCGGCGCCGACGCCATCGAGAACGCCATTCGCATGGCGCGCCTCACGACCCACAAGCACAAGGTGCTCTCGACCTACCGCAGCTACCACGGCAACACGGGTGCAGCCATCGCCGCCACGGGCGACTGGCGCCGCATGCCGAATGAATACGCTTACGGCCACGTGCACTTCTTCGGCCCCTTCGCCTACCGCAGCGAGTTCTTCTCCGACTCGCCCGAGCAAGAGTGCGAGCGCGCGCTGCAGCACCTCGAGCGCACGATCGTGTCTGAGGGCCCCGGCACGATCGCGGCCATCCTGCTCGAGTCGGTTCCGGGAACAGCCGGTGTGCTGACCCCGCCCGCCGGGTACCTCGCGGGCGTGCGCGCCCTGTGCGACAAGTACGGCATCGTGTGGATCGCCGACGAGGTCATGGCCGGCTTCGGCCGCACGGGCGAGTGGTTCGCCTGGCAGGGTGCCGCGGTTAACCCCGAGGGCGTTGTGCCCGACCTCATTGCCTTCGCTAAGGGCGTCAACTCGGGTTACGTGCCGGTGGGTGGCGTGGTCATCAGCCCGAGCATCTCGGCGGCCTTCGACGACCGCGTCTTTCCGGGCGGACTCACCTACAGCGGGCATCCGCTCGCCATGGCCTCGATCGTTGCCTCGATCGACGCGATGACCGACGAGGGCGTCGTCGAGAACGCCAAGCTGATCGGCGAGAAGCACCTCGGCCCCGGCCTGCACGCGCTCGCCGAGAAGCACCCCATGATCGGTGAGGTGCGCGGGCTCGGCGTGTTCTGGGCGCTTGACCTCGTGACCGACCGCGCCACGCGACAGCCTGTGGGTGCCGATGTCATCGGTCGACTCAAGTCAGAACTTATGGCGCGCAAGGTTCTGCCGTTCGCGGCCGACAACCGCATTCACGTGGTGCCGCCGTGCATCGTGACTCCCGAGCAAGTCGCAGTCGCTTTGCAGGCATATGACGGCGCTTTCACGGCGGTTGCGCAGAACTAGCGACGTACCGTTTCTGAGGCCGCGGGCACCCCTTGCGATCGGGCGAGGGATGCTCGCGGCCGCTCCATGTTAACCGCACCCGCCCGGCGCTCGTCGCCCAGCCGCGCGGCGGTACGATGGGGGGCTATGTCTTCTTCGACCAACCCCTACCGCGTGAACGTTCGCGACCTTGCGCACCGCCCCGGCGAGATGCGCGAGAAGCAGTTGACGTTCGCCGTTCCTGAGCAATTGGGAGCGGGAGCCGCTGTCGTGACTGTGGGCACCGAGCTCGAGCTCGACCTGCGCCTCGAAGGCCTGCACGACGGAATCTTGGTGACGGCATCCGTGCGCACCACCGCCGTGGGGGAGTGCGTGCGATGCCTCGACCCCGTCACGCTCGCGGTCGAAGTCGAATTCCAAGAGGTTTTCGCGTATTCTCAAGACGACGCGTACGACTACCAGGTTCACGATGATCACGTGGATTGTGAACCGGTGGTTCGAGACGCTGTCGTGCTGTCGCTCCCGTTTCAGCCGGTGTGCCGCGACGATTGCCCGGGTCTTGACCCTGAGACGGGCGAGCGTTTGGCAGAAACCGGCCCGCGAGAGCCCCGCGAGGTGCTCGATCCTCGCTGGGCGGCGCTCGAAGGTCTCGCTCGCGAGGCCGACGAAAACTAGGGCTGCGC
>JBJOPU010000187.1:0-3825 GCA_046050505.1 Actinomycetota bacterium | reverse complement strand
GTGATCACCGCTCCTGCCCACCACGCGGCGCGGCGCCAGCGACTGAAGTGGCCGATAATCCACGACCAGGTGACGGCGTAGATCGTGCCCGAGATGGCGAACTTGAGGGGCTTCTCCCACAGGTTGACGCCGAGTACTTCGCGGTCGTCGACGAGCCACCCGATGAGCGTGACAACGGTCAGCACGGCGAGCATCGCGCCGAGCACGAGCAGAGGTCGGTGCCATCTGCTCGGGGGCAGGTCGAGGCGCCAGTCGGCGGCGGCAGGGGCGGAGGTCGTCGTGGTCATCAGCAGTCCTCGGGGTTGATGAGGTCACCCGGGGCGGGAGTGCCCTCGGGCAGGGGGAACCGGCGGAACGATTCCGCCTCTTGAGCGATGCGACGCAGCCCCGCGAAGAGCGCGTCGCCGAGAACGGTGCCGACGACAACCACGCTGGTCATCTGAGCCTCGTCATGGGCGGATGCCACGGCCTCAAGATCAGCAGCGGCGACCCGATCGGCGGCCTGCGCATACTGCTCGAGAACGGCATCGGTAATGAGATCGACACCGAGCGCCGAATAGGTGTCGATGACGCGGGCGGCCATCGTGAGTCCGGGATTGTTCGGATACACGGCCCAGCCCCGGCGAGTCGCGAGCGCCGCGATGCGCGCGGCACCGCCTCCGCTCGAGAGTGCGGGCGCGGCCGGCTGCGTGACAGCCCGCTGAGCGATGCCGAAGGTCGAGCTGAGCGGCACCGTGTCGTCATCGAGGGCACCGACGACGGCCGCGGCCTGTGCCACGGTCAATCCCCCGACGTCGAGCAGTGCGCGCACGAGCCGCACGCGGGCAACGTGGGTTTCGTCGTACTGCGACTGGTTGGGGCTCGTGCGCTCACCGGAGGGCAACAGGCCTTCGCGCAAATAGAACTTGAGCGTCGGCACGGGGGTACCGGTCGTGGCGCTGAGTTCGGACATCCTCATATCATGGATACTAACACTATCGATAGTGTCAGTGTCTATATTTTTCTCCGCGCTCGAGCGAACCGGTGCAGGATGGGCACATGAGCCTGCCTGCAGACGTTGTCGCCTACCTCGCCGCGCAACCCGAGACCGCGCGCGAGATCGGCGATCGCCTCGCAGCGCACCTCAGCGCGGGGCTTCCCGATGCGGACGCGAAGGTCTGGCATGGGCATCCCGTGTGGTTTCTTGAGGGCAACCCCGTGGCCGGTTTCGCGACGCGCACGCACGGCGTGCACCTGCTGTTTTGGAGCGGGCAGTCATTCAGAGTCGCCGGCCTCGAGCCCGAGGGCTCGTTCAAGGCCGCCGGGTTACGCCTGCACGCGATCGATGACATCGACGCTGCCCGTGTCGATGAATGGATCGCCGAGTCGCGCGCGATTCAGTGGGACTACAAGAACATTCGCGCCCGACGGGGTGTGCTCGAGCCGCTGACGCCCGAGACCCGCTAAACGGCTCGCGGCTCCCCTGACATCATCGAGGCATGCGCCGCCGCATCGTCATCGCGCCCGACTCGTTCAAGGGCACGCTGTCGGCGACGGATGCGGCCCTCGCCCTCGCCCGCGGCTGGCAGTCTGAGCGCCCCGACGACGAGGTGCTGCTCGTGCCCCAGGCCGACGGCGGTGAGGGCACCCTCGACGCGATCGCGCAGGCGTCACCCGGGGCGCAGTGGCGCAGCGCTCGGGTCGCCGGCCCCACCGGCGAACCGCACACGGCCCGCTGGTTGCTGCTCCCGGAAAACCACGCCGTCATCGAACTCGCCGAGTGTTGCGGCATCACGCTGCTGCCACGCTCGGCTCCGGGCGAACTCACGCTCGCACCGCTCACGGCCTCGAGCCGCGGGTTCGGCGACGCCATCACGGCGGCACTCGACGCCGGCGCCCGCCGCATCACGCTCGCCCTCGGCGGCTCGGCCTCGACCGATGGCGGGCTCGGGGCGTTGAGTGCGCTCGGCCTCCGTGTGCTCGACGACTCGGGCGAGAGCGTGCCCGACGGGGGTGGCGCACTGACGCGGGTGCGCACTCTCGATACCGCGGCCTTGCGGGCCGCGCCCTCGGGCGGCATAACGTTGCTGACCGACACGACGGCCACCCTGGCTGGCCCGACTGGCGCTGCCGCACTGTTCGGGCCCCAAAAGGGCGCGAGTGCCGATCTGGTCGCCACGCTCGACTCCGCCCTCGCGCGCGCGGCCATCATGGCGGGCGGCGACGAACACCTCGTGCCCGGCGCTGGCACAGCGGGGGGCACCGCGTGGGGGTTTGCGCGGTACTGGGGGGCGCGCATTCAGTCGGGAGCCGACACCATCGCGGTGCTCACGGGGCTCGACTCTGCTCTCGAGGGCGCCGACCTGGTCATCACGGGCGAGGGCCGCTTCGACGCGACAAGCCGCGCGGGCAAAGTCGTGGGAGGGGTTGTCGAGCGAGCATCCGTCACCGGGGTCGCCGTGGCGATCGTGGCGGGTCAGGCCGACGCCGCTGCGGCACGGGATGCCGAGGCCCAGAGCCTCGGCCGCGTGCTCACGCTCACCGAGCTCGCCGGATCAACCGATGCCGCTGTGGGCGAGCCGGAGCGCTGGTTGCAGGCCGCCGCAGCGACGATCGCACGCGATCAGAAAGTCAGTTAGCGCTGGGGTGCCTGGACTCGAACCAAGAACAACTGAACCAGAATCAGCCGTGTTGCCAATTACACCACACCCCATCAGCGCGGCCGGGGCCGAGCTGGGTGACCCGCGAGCGGGCCGAGTATCGAGTTTACCCTACGGCCGGTGTGACGACGTACGACACCGCGCAGAAGCCCGCCCCGAAACACACGGCCTCGGCCGTGATGGGCATTCCCGTCGTGAGACCACGGTTTGAGCGCACGGTTGCGGGCTGGCCCGAGTCTCGCGCCTCACTCACCGCCGCCGCGAGGCTGGTCGCGGTCGGAGGCGTGTAGCCGTAGGCAACCGAGCGTTCGGCGAGCAGCAGGTAGGTTTCGCGAAAGTCGCGGGCGCCGCGTTCGTCAATGCGCACCGACTGCAATTGGTTGCCCACCGTGGTCACTGTGAACAACGGGGTCGTGAAGAGCGCACCATTCGGCTCGTCGTCCGATGCAATGAGCACGAGCCGATAGTCGAGGTCCGTGGCGTGTGGGCCGACGGTGAGCGAACCGTCGGCGGGCAGGCCCAGGGCGGTGGCGTTGATGGGCGGTGAACTGAGATCGATGCGGGGTGTGCGTGCCGCCTCGATGTAGGCGACACCTTCTTCGGTGAAGATCGACCAGTTGAGGTCGTTGACTTGATCGGTTGACCCTGGCCCAGGAATCGCGGTGAGCTTCGGAACGGCGACGATGCCGAAAATAGCGACGCCGATCATGATGGCGCACAGCATTATGGCGGGTAACCACTTCACCCACGGGGGTCGTCGCGTGAACTCGTCGATCATGGGTCTAGCGTAGGAGGGTGCACGACGCGAGCCCCCGCCGACGATTGCGCCTCCTCGTGGTTGCCGTCGTCGCAGCCCTCGTGATGCTTGCTGTGTCCATCGTCGTGGCACGGTGGTGGCGCGAGACGAGCGCCGGCACGCAGTTCATCGACGCCTACCCCGGATCCGTGGTTCCCCCACCCGGAACACCGACGGGATTTCCCGCCTGGCTCAGCTGGACCCACGCGCTCAACGCGTTTTTCTTGCTGTTCATCGTGAGTTCGGCCCTGCATCTGCGAGCCGGTGCGCGCCCTCCCGCCTTCGTCACGCGCCGCAACCGTTGGCTGCGCACGCGCACCGCACCGAAGCGCCTCGGCCTCCACACGTGGTGGCACCTTGTGGTCGTGACGCTGTGGGTCACGACCGGGC
>JBJOPU010000186.1:0-3830 GCA_046050505.1 Actinomycetota bacterium | reverse complement strand
CGTTGGCCGCGTCGAGAATCGTCTGGGTCGAGCGGTAGTTCTGTTCGAGCAGCACGACCTCGGCGCCCGTGAAGTCGCGCTCGAACTCGACGATGTTGCGAATGTCGGCACCTCGGAAGGCGTAGATCGACTGGTCGGAGTCGCCCACAACCGTGAGGCTCGCCGCGGGAATACCGCCGCTGGCGTCGAGCTCAACGCGCGTGTCGTCGGGCACGTGCACGGGCTCGACGGGTCGCGTCAACTCGCGAATGAGCGCGTACTGCGCGTGATTGGTGTCTTGGTACTCGTCGATGAGAATGTGCCGGAACCGCCGCTGGTACAGCGCCGCAACCTTCGGAAACGCGCGGAACAGATAGACGGTTTGCGCGATCAGGTCGTCGAAGTCAAAAGCGTTCGCGCGCCGCAACTCGGCCGTGTAGCGGCGAAACAGCTCGAGAAACATGACCTCGGTCGGGTCGTTGGGATTGAGCTGGCGGCTGTAGCCCTCCGCGTCGATGAGCTCGTTCTTGAGCCGCGAAATCTTGCCCGCCACGGCACTCACGGTGAAGCCCATGGTGTCGGCCTGCATGTCTTTCACGAGCCGCTTAATGAGCGCGCGCGAATCGGCCGAGTCATAGATCGTGAAGGCCGCGCCAAAGCCAAACTGCTCGGCCTCGCGGCGAAGGATGCGCACGCACGCCGAGTGGAACGTCGAGATCCACATCCCCTGCGCGGCCTCGCGGCCCACGAGCAACTCAACGCGCTCGCGCATCTCGGCCGCGGCCTTATTGGTGAACGTGATGGCGAGAATCTGGCTCGGCCAGAGCTCGCGATCCCTGATGAGGCGCGCGACGCGCCGCGTCAACACCGCGGTCTTGCCCGAGCCCGCGCCCGCGACGATGAGCAGAGCTTTCGACCGGCTCAGCACGGCCGTGCGCTGCTGCGGGTTGAGCCCGTCGAGCAGCGGATCAGAGTCGGCGAGGGATGCGGAGGCAGGGGTGCTCATGACCGCCCCAGTCTAGGTCGCGCCGCCGACGCGACTGTGGGCGAGCATCCGTTGTCCGCTAGAGCGCGGAGCGCACCTCGAGCGCCAGGTCGGGCTGATCGGCGAAGACGCCATCGAGGCCCGTGCGCATGATCGCCGTGAAGTAGCGCCACCAGTCGCCGTGGGCGCTCGCGGGGGTTCCGATGCGGCACGGCGCGGGCAAGAAACGGTTCTCGGGGCGGAGCGTCCAGGTGAACACCGAGAGGCCCGCGGCGTGGGCGCGCGTTACGAGGTCCGATGCCGCAAGCCCCCCGTCGATGGGCGCCCAGGCCGAGCCGGGCTGCCCTGCCTCGCGCGGAGTCGGCTTGACGAGCAGCGCGGTGTCGACACTGATGCCGTGGATGCCGGCGTCACGCAGGCGGGTGAGCCCCGCATCCGTCAGATGGGCCGCATACGAGAGCGCCGCTGCGCCGTGGCGGGCGACGAGGTCGGCCGGGCTGCCCTTCTTTTCGAGCAAATAGACGTAGTCGGCGGCGAGGCCGCGGTCGCGCAACTGCCCGAGCACGGTTTGCTCGAAGGCTTCAACGATGAGTCGACCCGGCTGGGCAACCGACCACGGCGAGAGCTCGGCGGCGATGAGTTCGTCGAGAGGCAAGCCGATCGACGCGAAGTAGGCAGCGTGCTTGATCTCGGCGACAAGCCGCACGGGCTGGCCCGTGCCGGGCGCGGGCGGCGCCTCATCGAGCAACTGCAACAAGTCGCGCAGCCTCAGCACGGTGTAGCGATCGTCGAATCGTACCGAGGCGGGGCGAATCTGCGGCAGTCGCTCGCGCGCGCGCAGAGTGCTGAGCTCGGCCCACGTGAAGTCTTCGGTGAACCAGCCCGTGAGGCGCTGCCCGTCGATTTCGCGCGTCGTGCGCCGCGACGCGAACTCGGGGCGGTCGGCCACATCGGTCGTTCCGCTGATCTCGTTTTCGTGGCGCAACACGAGCTCGCCGTCGCGCGTGGCCACGATGTCGGGCTCGATCGCCTCGGCTCCGAGAGTGATCGCGAGCCGGTAAGCCGCGAGCGTGTGCTCGGGGCGATACCCGCTGGCACCGCGGTGGGCCACCACGAGCGGTCGCGGCGACGGATGCTCGCTGGCGCGTTCGGGCGTGTACTCGGTCACTCCACCACGCTACGGGATACCGTCGAGGGCATGAGCGACGCGACCCCCGAGCCCGAGCCGGCCCCGCCGACCTGGCCGACGCAGCCGCAGTCTGGTGTGCCCGCGTGGGCGGTCGCTCCCCCGCCTGCTCCCGACTTCGCGCCCGCAGTCGCAGCGACGACCCCTGCCGAGCCGGTGCTCGAACTCGCGCCCGACGTCGCGCCCGCACTCGCGCCAGCGCCGACCGAGCGCCCTCGGCTCAACACGCTCGCTGTCGCCGCTCTCATACTCGCTGTGTTGCTGAGCCCCCTCGCGGCCCTCTTCGGGCACATCGCCGCCGCCCAGGTCGCCCGATCGAGCGGTCGCGAGCGCGGCGCGGTCATCGCGTGGATTTCCGTGGGGTTCGGATACCTCTGGCTCGTCTCGGGCGCCGTGCTCGGTTACGTGGTCTGGCAGCTACTCGGGCTCTAGCCGTCGCGCCAACACCGGCGCACACAGCCACGCCTTAGGTTCTCAGGGGCGCATTCGAGGCGACATTCTCTAGACTTTCGCCCATGGCCACTTCCAACCCCGCTTTCTCGAACTCCCCCGCATTCTCGCAGAGCGCCACCAAGGCAATCCAGTGGACGCAAGAGCCGTCAGCGCAGCAGCTGGACGAGCTCTACGCCCGCTCGTCGGCGACGCCCGACCAGATGGACCGCATGACGTACGAAAACGTCATCGTGAAGACGCTCGGCGCGTTTGCCGTGCTTCTCGCGTTCGCGGCCGTCGGCTGGTTTGTTCCCGGCCTGTGGATCGTCGGCGGCATCGTGGGCTTCGTGCTCGCGCTCGTCAACATCTTCAAGAAGGAGCCCTCACCGGCCCTGATCCTCGCCTACGCGGCTGCTCAGGGTCTCTTCGTGGGTGGCATTTCGGCGTTCTATCAGTCGCTCTGGGACGGCATCGTCGTTCAGGCCGTGTTCGGCACGCTCGCGGTGGTCGGCGTGACTCTCGCCCTGTTCGCGAGCGGCAAGATTCGTGCCTCAAAGCGCGCCACGAAGATCTTCCTCGTCGCGATGATCGGCTACGCCGTGTTCTCGCTCGTCAATATGGGACTCATGATCTTCGGTGTGACCGACAGCATGTTTGGTCTGCGCGACCAGCCTTTCCTAGGCATGCCGCTCGGCTTCTGGCTCGGCATCCTCGTGATCCTGATGGCCGCCTACTCGCTCGTGCTCGACTTCGACTCGGTGCAAACGGGCGTGCAGCGCGGTGCCCCCGCCAAGTACGGCTGGACCGCCGCCTTCGGCATCATGGTCACGGTCATCTGGCTCTACCTCGAGATCCTGCGTCTGCTCGCAATTCTTCGAGGCAACAACTAACGCTGCACGCGGGCGCTTCGGCGCCGTGCGCACTCGGATGGGCCGCCCTTCGGGGCGGCCCTTTCTGCGTTCCGGCAGCATCCCGTCTCGGCACGGGCGGCGGCTCGGCCGGCTGCGTGGGCGTGGGCGTGGGCGTGGGCGAGCCGACAACTCCGACCGCCCGGCGACCGAGCGGCACGCGCGTTTTTCTTGTGTGAAGCCGTATTGACGTCAACCGGGTTTCACACAAGAAATGTCGAGAGGGCTGTGTGCCGGTTGTGGCATGTGCCGTGGGAGGCACATTGGTTCAGCGGAAGTTCGCACTCTGCGAGCACATGTGACCCGAGCGCCGAGACGGCGCTCGGCGCTGGCGTCGCAC
>JBJOPU010000185.1:0-3832 GCA_046050505.1 Actinomycetota bacterium | reverse complement strand
CACCACCAGGCCATCGACGAGGTCGCCCCGGGCCTCACGGTGAGCGCGCGCGGTGACGACGGCATCATTCAGGCCGTCGACGTCGACGAGATGACCTTCGGCGTGGCGGTGCAGTGGCACCCCGAAGAGTCGGCGGCAGAGGATGCGCGACTGTTCGCGGGCCTCGTCGACGCCGCGGTGCAGTACCGAGAGAACCGAAAGGCCATGGCATGAGCGAGACCACGCTCGTCAACCCCGCCGACGAGACCGTCATTGGCACCGTGCGGCACACGACGCTCGAGGAGGTCGACGACGCCGTCGCGCGCGCCGTTGTGGCGCAGAAGGCGTGGTTCGCGCTCGCTCCCGTCGATCGGGCTCGCGCGTTGCGGCGCTTTGCGGCCAGCGTCGACGCGCACATCGAAGAGCTCGCGCAGCTCGAAGTGCGCAACTCGGGGCACCCGATTGGCGCCGCCCGCTGGGAGGCGGGCAACGTGCGCGACGTGCTCGACTACTACAGCGGTGCGCCCGAGCGCATGATCGGCCAGCAGATTCCCGTCGCCGGGGGTCTCGACGTGACCTTCCACGAACCGCTCGGCGTCGTCGGCGTCATCGTGCCGTGGAACTTTCCTATGCCGATTGCGGCATGGGGTTTCGCTCCCGCGCTTGCGGCCGGCAATGCGGTGCTGTTGAAGCCCGCTGACTGGACCCCGCTCACGGCGATTCGCCTCGGCGAGCTCGCTCTCGAATCGGGCCTCCCCGAGAACCTCTTCCAGGTCTTGCCGGGCCGCGGCTCAGTCGTGGGCGACCGCTTCGTGACGCACGAGCAGGTGCGCAAGGTGGTCTTCACGGGCTCAACCGAGGTCGGCAAGCACGTCATGGCCGGATGCGCGGCGCAGGTGAAACCTGTCACGCTCGAGCTCGGCGGCAAGAGTGCGAACATCGTCTTCGCCGACGCTGATCTCGAGGCAGCAGCATCCGGAGCCCCGGGCGCGGTGTTCGACAACGCGGGGCAAGACTGCTGTGCGCGGTCGCGACTGCTCGTGCAGCGCAGTGTGCTCGACCGTTTTCTCGAGTTGCTCGAGCCGGCCGTCAAGGGTTTTCGCGTCGGCAACCCCGCCGACGAGGGCATCGACATGGGCCCGCTCGTCTCGAAGAGCCACTTCGACAACGTCGCCGAATTTCTCGACGGCAGCGTGCCTGTTGCCTTTAGCGGCACGGCGCCCGAGGGCCCCGGGTACTGGATGGCGCCGACCGTCTTGCTGCCCAACCGCACTGACCGCGTCGCCACCGATGAAATCTTCGGCCCCGTCGTCTCGGTCTTGCCGTTCGACGACGAGGCCGACGCCATCGCGCTCGCGAACAGCTCGATCTTCGGACTTTCGGGCTCGATCTTCACGCGCGACCTCGGGCGGGCCATCCGCGTTGCTCGGGGTGTCGAGAGCGGTGCCCTGAGCGTCAACTCCCACTCGTCGGTGCGCTACGCCACACCGTTCGGCGGGTTCAAGCAGAGCGGACTCGGGCGCGAGCTGGGGCCGGATGCTCCGCTCGCCTTCACCGAAACCAAAAACGTTTTCTTCTCCCACAGCTAAGGAGCGCACGACCATGACCATTACCCCTATTGACCTCACGCAGCGGCTCAAGGGCAAAGTTGCCGTCATCACGGGCGGCGCGAGCGGAATCGGTCTCGCGACCGCGCGTCGCTTCGCTGCCGAGGGCGCGATCGTCGTCATCGGTGACATGAACCCTGAATCGGGCGAAGCCGCAGCGGCCGAAGTCGGTGGCCTGTTCGTGAAGGTCAACGTGACCGACGAGGCCGAGGTCAACAACCTCTTCGACACGGCGCAGGCCACCTACGGCTCGCTCGACATCGCCTTCAACAACGCGGGCATCTCGCCGCCCGACGACGACTCGATCGAGACCACCGAGCTTCCCGCGTGGGACAAGGTGCAAGAGGTCAACCTCAAGAGCGTGTACCTGTGCTCGCGCGCGGCCCTGCGGCACATGGTTGCCCAGCAGTCGGGATCGATCATCAACACGGCCTCGTTCGTCGCCGTCATGGGCAGCGCGACGAGCCAGATCTCGTATACCGCGAGCAAGGGTGGCGTGCTCGCCATGACCCGCGAGCTCGGCGTGCAGTTCGCTCGGCAGGGCATCCGCGTCAACGCCCTCTGCCCGGGTCCGGTCAACACGCCCCTGCTGCAAGAACTCTTCGCGAAAGACCCCGAGCGCGCGCAGCGTCGACTCGTGCACATTCCGAAGGGTCGCTTCGCCGAGGCAGAAGAACTGGCCGCGGCCGTCGCCTTCCTCGCGAGTGACGACTCGTCGTTCATCACGGCCTCGACGTTCTTGGTTGACGGCGGCATCAGCGGCGCGTACGTCACCCCGCTCTAGGGTCACGGTCGTGGCGAGCGCAGAGAGCGAGGCGGCCGATCAGGTCGGTGGCGCTCTCGTCGCGCCCGCCAGCGAGCCACTCGAGCCGCTCGAGTCGCTCGCGCACGAGGCGCTGTCGCGCCCCGTTCGGGGCGGCAACGCGTTCGAAGAGACGCTCGCCCGACTCTTGCAGCTCATTCGATTGGGCATTGTCGGGCCGGGTGAAGCATTGGCGCCCGAACGCGAGCTCGCCGCTCGATTCGAGGTGAGTCGCGACACGGTGCGTGACGCCATTCGGTCACTCGCCGACGCGGGCTATCTCGAATCGCGCCGCGGTCGTTACGGCGGCACGTTTGTGTGTGACCCGCTCCCCGTCTCGGCAGACGACCCGGCTCCAGCGATCACCGATACCGACCTCGATGACATCTTGACGCTGCGCTCGGTGCTCGAGGTGGGCGCCGCTCGGGCGGCAGCGGGGCGCGCCCTCACGGCGGCCGAGCGAGAGTCGTTGCACCTGCGTTTGCGTGAACTGGCTGCGGCCGACCCAGCCGACTACCGTCGCCTCGACTCGCGCTTGCACCTCACGATCGCCGAACTGTCGGGCAGCCCGAGCCTCGTGTCACTCATCGCCGAGAACCGGATGATCGTCAACGGCTTGCTCGATCGCATTCCCCTTTTGGCGCCCAACATCACGCACTCTGACGAGCAGCACGAGCAGATCGTGTGGGCGGTGCTGATCGGCGACTCCGATCGCGCCGCCACAGCGATGGCCGAACACCTCCAGGGTTCGCAATCGCTGTTGCGCGCCTTCCTCGCCTAGTCGTCCCGTCGGCGGGCTTGGGGGATCAGCGCGGGGTGGCGGTCGCCGCGTGCTGAGGGCGAGGCGCGACGGCCTGGCGTGCAAACGCGAGTGTCTCCGCCAACAGCTCGAGGCGCTGGTCATCATCGAGCCCGCACGACCTCGTCGTCACTTCGGCAATGAGGGAGCCCGAGAAGCCGCGGCGCGCGAGCAGCCCCAACACCTCGGCTACCGGCTGCACACCACGGCCCGGCACGAGGTGCTCATCGAACATGAGGTCGTTGGGCTCGGTTGACGAGCCGTCACACAGGTGCACGTGCCGAAGGCGGTGGCCCCACTGCTCCGCGAGGTCACGGGCGCTCACGCCCGCGAGGGCCGCGTGCGAAAAGTCGAGCGTGAGTGCGTCAACGTCGAGGCTGCCCGGGTTCCAATCGGGCGCATAGGCATTGCGGTCATGCCCGCCAACCGTGACCGGAAACATGTTCTCGACCGCCACCATGACCCCGTAGCGGTCGCTTACCTCGCGCACCGACCGTGTGAAATCGCGGGCAGCCCGCGTCTGCCAGCGAAACGGCGGGTGCACGACGACGGTGTGCGCTCCGACCTGCCGCGCGAGCGCCGCCGAACGGTCGAGCTTGCGATGCGGGTCGGCGCCGAAAACGAAGGCCGTCAAGACCAAGACGG
>JBJOPU010000184.1:0-3852 GCA_046050505.1 Actinomycetota bacterium | reverse complement strand
CTCGAGTCGCTGGGCGTTGCTGACCCCGCCGCGATGCTCGCGTGGGTTGATCTCGACGCGGGCGTTGACGAGTCGTGGGCCATGCTGCAGAACTCGGCCTTTGCCGACACCGAGGCCGCGCGCGACTTGCTCGCCATTCGCGAGGCCGTGCCCGGCGTGACCCTGCAGTTCGACCCGCTGCTCGTGCGTGGGATGGGCTACTACACGGGCCCCATCTTCGAGGTCGCGCACCCCGACTTGGGCTACTCGCTTGGTGGCGGTGGGCGGTACGACGGCATGATCGGCCGTTTTCTCGGCACCGACGTTGCGGCCACGGGCTTCTCGCTCGGCTTCGAGCGACTCATCGATCTCGTCGATCTCGGCGACGACCCTGACGCGAACGCTTCGGCCCTCTTCTACGACGCGGATGCTGCGCTGACGACCGTCATGGCCCTCCAGTCGCAACTCGTGAGCGAGGGCGCCCGCGTGCGCCTCGTCAAGCGCCCCAAGAACATGAAGGCGGCCCTCGAGCAGTTGGCCGGCGAAGGCTTCACGCGCTTCGCGACGGTCAGCGGGAGCAGTCAGGCGGACGCCACGGCGCTCGACTGGCGTAGGCTCGAACCCGCTTCCTAACCACCCCCGAAGCCGACAGACCACCACCGAAGGAGACACTCCCATGGCTGCAATTGAGGCCGTAGGCGCCCGCGAAATTCTTGACTCGCGCGGCAACCCGACCGTCGAGGTGGAGGTGCTGCTCGACGACGGAACCGTCTCGCGCGCGGCCGTTCCCTCGGGCGCATCGACCGGAGCCTTCGAGGCCTACGAGCTGCGCGACGACGACAAGAAGCGCTACCTCGGCAAGGGCGTGCTCAAGGCCGTTGACTCGGTGCTCGACGTGCTCGGCCCGGCGATCGAAGACATGGACGCGAGCGACCAGCGCCTCATCGACGCCGAGCTCAAGGCCGCCGACGGCACCGACAACAAGTCGAAGCTCGGCGCCAACGCCATCCTTGGTGTCTCGCTGGCTGTCGCCAAGGCCGCGGCCGACTCGGCCGACCTCCCGCTCTTCCGCTACCTCGGTGGCCCGAACGCCCACGTGCTTCCGGTGCCGATGATGAACGTCATCAACGGTGGCGCTCACGCCGACACGGGCGTCGACATTCAGGAGTTCATGATCCTGCCGATCGGTGCCGAGTCTTACAGCGAGGGCCTGCGCTGGGGCGTCGAGACGTACCACGCGCTCAAGGGCGAGCTCAAGGCCGGCGGCTTCGCCACGGGCCTCGGCGACGAGGGTGGCTTCGCCCCCGACCTCGCAAGCTCGAAGGCGGCTCTTGACTTCCTCATGGCCGCGATCGAGAAGGTCGGCTTCACGCCGGGCAAAGACATCGCTCTGGGCCTCGACGTTGCGGCGACCGAGTTCTTCTCGAACGGCGTCTACCGCTTCGAAGGCGCCGACCACACGGCCGAGTCGATGGCCGCGTTCTACGCCGACATCGTTGCCTCGTACCCGCTCGTGACGATCGAAGACCCGCTGTCAGAAGATGACTGGGAGGGCTGGGCGGCCCTCACGGCGCAGCTTGGCTCGAAGGTGCAGCTCGTGGGCGACGACCTCTTCGTCACCAACCCCACGCGCCTCGCCGATGGCATCAAGCGCGGCACGGCCAACTCGCTGCTCGTGAAGGTCAACCAGATCGGCACGCTGACCGAGACGCTCGACGCCGTGTCGCTCGCGCAGCGCAGCGGCTACACCGCGATTCTGTCGCACCGCTCGGGTGAGACCGAAGACACCACGATCGCCGACCTCGCCGTCGCGACCAACTGTGGCCAGATCAAGACTGGCGCCCCGGCCCGCAGCGAGCGCGTCGCGAAGTACAACCAGTTGCTGCGCATCGAAGAAGAGCTGGGCGACGCTGCGGTTTATGCGGCGCGAGGCGCCTTCCCGCGATTCGGCGCGTAGCGCGAATCCGGGGCCATTTCTGGCCCCGGATCGAATCGCGCCGGTGGCCGTCTCGGCCACCGGGTGTCGGCTCGAGCCGCACCTGATTCACCCGCACCCGCCGGCCCTCCCCAGGGCTCGGCGGGTGCGGCCGTTAAGCTGAACGCATGGCTCGTCAATCGCGCACCGTGCCCGTGGCACTGCCCGCCGACGCGCCCGCCTCGACGCCGTGGTTTCGCAATCTGCAGATTTCGGGCTTCACGGTGACGGTGCTCTTGCTCATCGTCGGAGCCCTCATCGTGCTCGCACCCTCGCTGCGCATCCTCGTTGAGCAACAGCAAGAGATTGCCGCGCTCGAGCAGCGCGTTGCCGAGCAACAGGCGGTGGTCGATGAGCTGCAGACCGATATCGACCGCTGGCAAGACCCCGCATACATTGAGGCCCAGGCTCGCGATCGGCTGCTGTATGTCTACCCCGGCGACATCACTTACCTCGTGGTGGATGACGGCAAGACGATTGACGACGAGGGCACGGCCGTGAGCACCGAGATTCAGACGACGAGCATTGACTGGACCCGCGCCTTGCTCTCGTCGATCGTCACCGCCGGGCTCACCGACTTGCCCGCCGACCAACTGGTGTCGCCCGAGTTCGGAGGCGCTGAGTGAGCCGCCCACCATTTGCCCCCTTTACTGACCGCGACGTCGAGATTGTCAGTGCGCAGCTCGGGCGCGAGGCGCGCGACGTCATCGGTATCGCGGCGCGCTGCGTGTGTGGCGCTCCGACGGTCGTCGCCACGAAGCCTCGGCTCTCGAACGGCACGCCGTTTCCGACGTTGTACTACTTGACGCATCCCGCTGCGACGATTGCGGCATCGCACCTCGAAGCGAACGGCCGCATGGCCGAGCTTGCGGCCGAGCTCGAGGCTGAGCCGAGCATCGCCGAGCAGTACCGCGCCGCTCACGAGGCGTACCTGGCCGACCGCGCGAGCATCCTCGAGGTCGATGAGATCGAGGGTTATTCGGCGGGCGGCATGCCCACGCGGGTGAAGTGCCTGCACGCGCTCATTGGCCACAGCCTCGCCGCCGGACCCGGACTCAACCCCATTGGCGACCAAGCCCTCGCCGAGTGCGGCTGGAGCCCCGAGGTGTGCGCATGCGCGCCCGACCAGCGCGGCGCGTAACCCGGCCACTCGCCACCGCGCTCGTCGCGGCGGCATTCGCGACGCTGTGCTTCGCCCCCGCGGCGGCTCCCGCACACGCGCCCGCCGCCGCGGCCGATTCGGTGCGCGACCGGCAGTACTGGCTCGATGACTACGGCATTCGTGAGGCGTGGCAGGTCACGCGCGGCGACGGCGTCGTCATCGCCATTCTCGATTCGGGAGTGGATGCTGGCCACCCCGATCTCGTCGGTGCCGTGATCGGCGGTTACGACGTGTCGGGCCGCGGCAACTCCACGGGCACGCAACCGCTCGGGCCGCAAGGCATCACGCACGCCACGATGGTGGCGTCGCTGGCCGCCGGACGCGGTAGCGGGCCCAGCTCGGGCGTCATCGGCGCCGCGCCCGCGGCCTCGATTCTCAGCATCTCGCTGGCCTTCGGCGCGAACGAACGCAATGGCGACGATCAAGTGGCCGAGGGCATCATCTGGGCCGTCGACAACGGGGCCGACATCATTTCGCTCTCCCTCACGCGCAACCAGATCGACTGGCCCGAGTCGTGGGACGAGGCATTTCTGCACGCAGAAGAAAGCGACGTGGTCATCATCGCTGCAGCGGGTAATCGCGGCAATGGAACCGAACAAGTGTCGGCGCCCGCGACAATCCCCGGCGTGCTGACGGTGGGCGGCGTGACGCGCTCGGGCCGCGCGAGCGACAACGCGTCGTCGCAAGGCATCACGATCGGCGTCATGGCGCCGAGCGAGAACCTCGTGGGCGCGGT
>JBJOPU010000183.1:0-3859 GCA_046050505.1 Actinomycetota bacterium | reverse complement strand
GATGCCGTTGTACGTGGCCGGGTTGTGGCTCGCCGTGAACATGGCGGCGGGCACGTTGAAGTGCCCGCTCGCGAAGTAGGTTTCGTCGGTCGACCCTTGGCCCAGCATGATGACGGATGCGCCTCGCGCCTGCGCTCCCCGCGCAAACGCGGCGGCAAACCCCGGCGAGCTGTCGCGCATGTCGTGGCCGACAGCGAGCTCAAGAGCCCCACCCTCGTGCTCGGTATGCATTTCGTCGGCGAACGCGGCACCGAGTGCCTCGATGACCTCATCGGTCAATTGCGAGCCGACGAGGCCGCGAACGTCGTAGGCCTTGATGAAGGTCGAAAGATTCGGTGAGGTGGTCACCCGCTCAATGTAGTGCGCATCAACCCACTTCGCCCAGAGGGCTGTATCGAACAATTTGCCACCCATTCGGGGCAGACAACCGTTCCGAATGTCGTGCGCACAAGTCGTAGCTGTGCGGCTCGGGCCGAGCGCTCAGCGGGCCGAGCACCGCCATCGAATCGGCATAGACATAGGTGAGGGTGCGGGCGGCAGGCTCACTGCACGCGACTTTGCTGCACAGTCGGGCGCTCATCGTGCACTCAGCATAGAGCGGGCCTGCGACGACGCGGCGATAGGCTGAGGGCGTGGCACGAGCGAGCAGACAGCCGAGTGCGCGAGCCCGCGCCCGGCACGGCCGCGTGGGCCGCTCCCCCGTCACCGGGCCGCACTTGCCCCTCGCCTTCACGCGTCGTTCGCTGTTCGAGACGACGGTGCAATCGACAGCCGAGTACCTGGTTAACCAGTGGCCGACCGAGCTCGCCAACTTGCGCATCGATGTCATGCCCATGCCCGATCAGCCCTCGGGCGTGCGGGGAGTCGCGCGGTGGCGCGTCGTGACGGAACAGAACCTCGTCGTGCTGTTTCGCATCCCGATCGAACGCATGAGTCGTTTGCATCGCGATGACGATTGGCACCGTCGACTCATGGTCGAGAGCTGCGTGTTCCGCGCGGTCGGCGAGCTCATCGGCAAAGACCCGTGGGATCTCGCGCCTGACCGCTTTCGCCACTGGTAGGCGCTTCGTCGGGCGACGGATGCTCGCGGTCGCCGCGCGCCCTACTGCGGCAGCACGGTCAGCGCGCCGACCGCGCTCGGCGGCGCCAGCACGCGTGAGCCGGCCAGCACCCCGTCGCCGCGGTACGTGACGCTCACGTGCACGACGTCGCTCGTCGAGAGCCGGATTCCGGCGTTCGAGGCCGAGGGCACGATGACCATGCCGCCCGCGGCAATCGACACGAGCGTGCCATCGATCGTGACCTGCGCAGCCGTGCCGGGGGCAACCAGGTGAAGCAGCGCTGACTGGTCGTCGCCGATGGGAGGCACGGACACGAGCACCTCGGTGCCGGCCGGCAGTGCCGGGCTCGGGGTGAACCACTCGAGGTCGGCCGACTCGATGGCCGCCGTGCTCGTGCGCCCCGCCACGACGATGGGCTCTGTCGCATCCACGATCACCGAATACTCGCCGTCGGCAAGGTTGGTGAGGGGGAGGTCGAGGACGACTCCGGGTTCCAGGGTGGCTTCGGTGACGAGGCCGGCAGCGCCGTCGAGCCCCACGAGGCGCACGGTTACCTGGGCGGCAGCATCGCCCGGAGCGAGCATCCGGAGAGCGGGAAGGCCATCGGCCCCACCATCGGCGGTTGAGCGTTCCAGTGCGAGTTGACCGTTGATGACGGGCAAAGCGGCGATGACGTGGCGCACACCGGGCTCGCTGAGTGGGGTGATGATGCTGATTCCGCTGGGGGTCAGGCCGCGCACGACCGAGGTCTGCAGGGTGGCAGCGACAGATCCTCCCGTGCTCGACACTCGCACAACCGGTGACGGCTCATCAACGGCAATGCCGGCGAGAGGAATCACGCGCTGTGACCCCGCCGCGACGATGATGCCCGTCGTGCCGACGCCGTCGATCGGCCCCGCATCGCCCCACAGGGCGAGATCAACGACGGCATCCACGGCATCGGCGTTGCTCAGCACGATCCACGTGGTGCGCCCGACCGTGGTCGAGCCGCCGACAAGCCACGAGCTCCGAGCCGGCGTGAGGCACTCGGCAGCGGCAAGGCCCGTGACCTCGGCCGTGTCTGGTCGCACGATTCCCGTCGCCGCCACCGCATCGCCGGGCGCCTCCCGCGGCAACGTCACAACAACAGCCGAACCGTCGACGACATCGCTCGACGGCAGAGTCGAGGTCACCAGCCCCGCGCCCGAGGTGTGCCGTTGCTCGGCGGCGACCACGGCACGTTGCGGGTCGTCTCCGCGCGTGAGACCCAAGGCACCTCCTGCGCACACGAGCGATTG
This sequence comes from Actinomycetota bacterium, assembly GCA_046050505.1. Taxonomy (GTDB): domain Bacteria; phylum Actinomycetota; class Actinomycetes; order Actinomycetales; family Microbacteriaceae; genus Microcella. Next base: position 1,521 of record JBJOPU010000183.1, on the reverse strand, counting down.
GTCTGACCGGTCGGGTGTGACAGCGACGGTGGGCACCGCTACGACGATCGCCGGGCTCGGCACGAGCACCACCACCGCGACGAGTGCCGCGCCGGCCGCCGCTGCGGCGAGGGCGAGGGATGCGCGCCCGCCCGCGAGCAACCACGAGCGGCTGCGCGGCGCGCGATCGGCCACCGTGTCATCACTCATCGTCATCACCCGCCTCGAAGGTCGCGGCAGGGCCCTCATCGGTATTGAGGTCTGAGAGTCGCCGTCGAGGACGCACCGAGGTCGGCACGGCCAGCAAGAGCGTGAGGGCCAGGATGCCGAGCTGCACCCCGAGCACAATCGTTGCCCCGGCCGAACGTGCCTCGGCCGCAGCCGGAGCGTCGTCGTCGGGCACGACACGCCACAGCCGCCCCGCGTCGGCGTCGCCGATCGGCGCGAGCACAGGGTTGCCGTCGAGGGCCGCAGTGACGCTGTCGGCGGTCAACGCCGAGACACCCGGCTCTGAATCCTCGAGCACGACGAACCGAACGTCGAGCTCGTTGAGTGCTGCGGTGAGGTCGCGCCCACTCGGAGCAGCGAGATTTCCGACGAGATCGGCAAGAGCGGCACTCTCGGGCGACACGGTGCCGCTCAGAGCGCTCGTGTGAGAGAAGGTGCGCTGCTCAATGAGAAACAAGCCGGCCCCACGGTCGATACGCGCCGCAAGCCCGGCCTCACCGGGCGTGAGAACGATCGTGCCGATCGACGCGTCGGCTTGGGCTTCGGCGGCGACGATCGCGGGCAGCGTACGGGCCTCCCCCGCGCGCACGGCGGCAGAACCCACGATCACCGTCGAGAGGGCGGGAACCGCTGATATCGCCGCGCCCAGCACCACCACAAGGCCCAGCACGGCCGCCAGAGCGCCGGCGCCGCGACGCTCCGGTCCGAACGTGGCAGTGCGGCGAGTCATGGGCACAAACGCCCGCACAGCGTCGAGACCGAGACCGGCCGCGAGCGCGAGGCCCATGCCCGCGAGACCCAGGGCGGGCCCGACAGAGATCGACACCGCTTGCCCACTCCACGTGGTCACCGCAAGGCCCGACACGGCCCAGGCGGTACTGATGCCCAGGGCAACGAACACGAGCGGAACGAGGGCACGCCGACCATCGGGCAACGCTAGTCCGACGAGGGCGAGCGCTACGAGTGCGAGCGCGAGTGCGGCAAGCACCGCCACCACGACGGCTGTCGGCAGGCCGGGCAGCGCTTGGCCGAGAGGCGCGAGAACGAGCGAGAGGTCGGGCCAGCCCAGGAGCAACCCGGTGGGGGTTACCTCTGCGGGGGCGGCGGGGAGACCCGGGTCAGCGAGTAATCCGAACGGCGTGCCGCGAACGAGCTGGTCGTAGATGAGGGGCGCGAGCAGAGCTGCGGTGGGAACCGGGAGCGTCAGCAGCCGGCCGAGGCGACGGGGGTTGGCGAGCATCCACACGAGCCATGCCACGAGCAGTGCGGGCAGCAGGCTCGGTGCACTCGCCACCACGACGGCCCCGGAGAGCC
>JBJOPU010000182.1:0-3869 GCA_046050505.1 Actinomycetota bacterium | reverse complement strand
TTTGCACCACACTGAGACCCAGTTGCTCCCGGCCGAGTTGCAGACTTACCCCCAGGACTACTGGGACAAGAAGACGGCCGGCCCGAGTGCCCTGCTGTTGTACTTGGGTGTCAAGGGCGAGCTGCCCGAGCTGGAGCACCACACACTGCTCTTCACGGCCAACTGGCGCGAAAACTTCGAGGCAATCTTCGGCCCGCAGCCCACGCTGCCCGACCCGGCCTCGCTCTACATCTGCAAGCCGAGCGGGGTTGACCCCTCGGTTGCCCCTGAGGGCCACGAGAACGTGTTCGTGCTCGTGCCGGCGCCTGCTGAGTTGTCGTTCGGCCGCGGTGATGTCGACGGCGATGGCGACACGCCCCTCGAGGTCTACGGCGACCGCATCATCGCGCAGATCGCCGAGTGGGCCAAGATTCCCGACCTCGCCGACCGTATTGTCGTGCGGCGCACCTACGGGCCGGGCAACTTCAACGCCGACCTCAATGCGTGGCGCGGTACGGCCCTCGGGCCCGCGCACATCTTGTCGCAGAGCGCGTTCTTCCGTGCGGGCAACGTCTCGAAGAAGGTCTCGGGCCTGTACTACGCGGGTGGCTCGACGATTCCGGGCATTGGCTTACCGATGTGCCTCATCAGCGCCGAAGTGCTCATCAAGCGACTGCGCGGAGACACGTCGACGGGCGCGCTGGCTGAGCCGCTCGAGCCGACCGTGCGACCGGCGGCGACGTCATCGACCGGTACGACCGCGGCATAGAGCGCTCGACGCACCACCATGAGCCCGATCAACTTCGCGTACCTCGCCGCGCTCGCCGTGGCGCTCACGGGCATGGTGTTGCTCGACCGCCGTTTTCGCTTGTTCTTCTGGCGTGACGCGCGCCGCGCTTCGATCGTCTTGCCGCTTGGCGTTGCCTTCTTCTTGCTGTGGGATCTCGGCGGCATTGTTCTCGGCATCTTCTTTCGGGGCCAGACCGAGTTCATGACGGGGCTACTGATCGGCCCCGAGCTGCCGATCGAAGAGGTCTTCTTCCTCACGCTGCTCTGCTACAACACGATGAACGCCTACACGGCGGCGGGCGACTGGCTCGACGGTCGGTGGTCGCGGCAAGCATCCACAGCCCCCTCGACGACGGGGGTAGACGGATGACCTACACCCTCCTCAACGTCGTCTTTCTGGGCATCGTCGCGATCGTTGCCATCGCGGCGGTGGTGGTGCGCCGGGCGCCGCGCTGGCGCGCGGTGGGTCTCGCGGCCGTGCTGTTGCTCACGCTGACGGCGATCTTTGACAACGTCATTATCGGCACCGGACTCGTGGCCTATGACGCCAGCCTGATCAGCGGGGTCTTCATCGGACTCGCCCCCATCGAAGACTTTGCCTACACGGTCGCCGCGCTGGTGCTGCTGCCCGCGGTGTGGGAGCTGCTCCGGCGTGCGCCGAGCCGCCAGGATGGGGAGTCGTGAAGACCCTCGGCCAACTGTTCGTCAGCTCGCGCCCCCTGAGCTGGATCAACACGGCGTTTCCGTTCGCCGCGGCCTACCTGCTCACGTCGGGTCGCATTGACGCGGCCTTCATCATCGGCACGATCTACTTTCTGATTCCGTACAACCTCGCGATGTACGGCATCAACGACGTCTTTGACTACGAGAGCGACCTGCGCAACCCGCGCAAGGGTGGCGTGGAGGGGGCACTGCTCGACCCGAGCATCCACCGCACGACGCTGTGGGCCGCGGTCATCACGAACGTGCCGTTTCTCATCGCCCTCGTGGTACTCGGTTCGCCGCTGTCGTGGCTCGTTCTCGCCGTCAGCGTGTTTGCCGTTATCGCCTACTCGGCCAAGGGGTTGCGGTTCAAAGAGAAGCCGTTCCTCGATTCGGTGACGTCGTCGACCCACTTCGTAAGCCCCGCTGTTTACGGCCTCGTGCTCGCGGGGGCGACCTTTACCCCTGCGCTGTGGCTCATTCTCGTGTCGTTCTTCTTGTGGGGCATCGCCTCGCACGCGTTCGGGGCAGTGCAAGATGTCATCGCCGATCGAGAGGGTGGGCTCGCCTCAATTGCGACCGTCATTGGGGCTCGCGCGACGACCCGGATGGCCGTGGGGGCGTACACCCTCGCGGGCTTTTTGCTGCTGGGCACCGACTGGCCAGGGCCGCTCGCCGCACTCGCGGCGGTGCCCTACGTCATCATCACCGCTCAGTTCTGGATGATCACCGCCGAGACCGCCGAGTCGGCCAACCGCGGCTGGAAGCGCTTCTTGTTGCTCAACTTCATCGCGGGCGCGATCGTCACGATGCTCATGATCTACTGGGCCATCAACCGCTGACCCGGTCCGCGGCTAGATTCCGCCCGCGAGCCCGATCGCGACGAGCAACAACACGGGGGCGAGTCCGAGCAGGATGCTCACGCCGAGTGCGAGCGTCGCAATAGCGCGGCCGCCGAGGCGGGGCGCCGCGCGCAACGCGAGGGCGGCGGCGACTCCCGTGACACTGGCCACGAGTGCCGAAACGATGAGCGCCCCGATCGTGAGCGTGATGGACTCGACTCCCGCGATCACGACGAGCCCCGACGCGATGACGGTTTGCAGAACGAAGCCGGCGATGGTCGCGACAATCCCCCATCGCGCGATGCCCGCCGCACGATTGGGCCCCGGGCGCAGACTGCGCGCGAGGTCAGCGCCGAACGCCGAGAACGGGTCTGGCTCGCGGTGCGGGCGACCGAGCCAGGCCGAGCCATCCCACCACTGCTCAAACCCGGGGCGGTCGAGCAGGGGCTGCCAGCCCGCCGCCGAGCGGTCGAGGGATTCGTCGGTGCTGTCGAGACTCACAACTCGTAACGGTAGCTGAGCTCAGCCGGGTAATCCCCGCGCGCGGTGAGCTGCGCGGCCGCGGTGGCGAGGTGCTGCAAGGTGAGGCCCAGCACTTGAGGCCCGAACGAGATGCGGCCCACGCCGAGCTCGGCCAGCCGCTCGAGCGAGTGATAGGCCGGATGCGCGAAGACAGCGATCGGCGCACGCACGGCGGCCACAGCATCCGTCAGCTGCTGTTCGGTCACGAGGCCGAGCATGAAGATGCTCGTGGCGCCAGCGTCGACGTAGGCGTTGGCGCGATCGATGGCTTCACTCCAGTTGTCGGGTGACCCGGCGAGGGTGTCGGTACGCGCGTTGATCGCGAGGGGAACCCCGGCGGCATCGGCGGCCGCGCGCGCTGCGGCGACACGGCTCGCGGCCTCGGCGATCGGACGACGCTCGCTTCGAGCGCCGGCGAGTGAGTCTTCGATGTTGAGGCCGGCGGCTCCCGCCTCGATGAGCCGCGCCACGTTGTCGCGCACTCCGCTTGCGTCGGGCGCATAGCCGCGCTCGAAGTCGACGCTCACGGGCAGGTCGGTTGAGGCGGCGATGCGCTGCGCAGCGCCGAGCGCCATGTCAACGGTCATGCCTTCGCCGTCGTCGACGCCGAGCGAGAAGGCCACCGAGTGGCTCGCCGTCGCGAGGGCCTTGACGCCCGGGGTGCGGGCGACGATGCGGGCCGTCATGGCGTCCCACACGTTGACAACGATGAGCGGATCGCCCGGCACGTGCAGGGCGGCGAGGGCGGCGGCTTTGTCGGCAGTCGAGGTCATGGCTCTACCCTGACACGACAGCGGGGCGAGCACGATGTGCCCGCCCCGCTGGTGGCGCGATTGCTGTTAGCTCGCGGCTTGCTGCTCGCGCGCGGCCTTCTTCTCGGCCTTGCGCGCCGCCTTGTCGGCCCGCCCGCTGTGGTGGCCGCCGCATCCGCCGCGGCCGTAGCCGTAGCCGGGGCCGTAGCCGCGGCCGCAACCGGGGCCAAAGCCCGGGCCGAAACCGGGGCCAAAACCGCCACCGAAGCCGGGGCCGACGCCC
>JBJOPU010000181.1:0-3883 GCA_046050505.1 Actinomycetota bacterium | reverse complement strand
GAACGCCAGTGGGCGCGCGACGGCGGGCGAGGTTGCCGAACTTGCGCGCTATATCCAGACGCGCGTCGCGAGTGAGTTCGGCGTCGTGTTGCACCCCGAGCCGGTCTTCGTCGGCATCGCGCTGGAGCCCGTCTAGATCAGCCCGCGCTCCATCGCAAGCGTCACGGCTCGCGTGCGGTCGTTCACGCCGAGCTTCTCAAACGTGCGCAGCAAGTGCCTCTTGACCGTCGCCTCGCCCACGAACAGGCGCTCGCCGATCGCACGGTTCGACAGGCCCTCGGCGACGAGTCGCAACACCTCGGTCTCGCGCGCGGTGAGCGCGGTCGGTGCGGGTTCGCGCATGCGCGACACGAGTTGGGCCGCGATGGCCGGTGACAGCGCGACTTCACCGGCGGCCACTGACCGCACACCAGCGATGAGCTCTTCGGCCGGCGCCGCCTTGAGCAAGTAGCCACTCGCTCCCGCTTCGATCGCCGACAGGATGCTCGCATCACTCTCATACGTCGTCAGCACGAGCACGCGCACGGCGTCGGTGCGCTCGCGGATACGCGCGGTTGCCGCGTCGCCCGTGAGCCGCGGCATCCGCACGTCCATGACCACCAAGTCAGGCAGGAGCGCGAGTGCGAGCTCAACGGCCTGCTCGCCGTCAACGGCCTCGCCGACCACGTCGATGTCGGCCTCGGCCGAGAGCAATGCCACGATTCCCGCGCGAACGACGGCGTGATCGTCGGCGACCAGCACGCGGATCATGGGGCTCATCCTCCCACTGCGCCAGGGTCGGTGGGCAGTTCGGTCGTCAGGGTTGTGCCGGCTCCGGGCGCGCTCGACACGCTCAAGGTGCCGTGCACGAGCGAGAGTCGCTCGGTCATGCCGGTGAGTCCGAAGCCGTCGGGGGCCGTCGCGGGGTCGAAGCCGATGCCGTCGTCGACCACGCGAACCTGCACGCGGTTGCCGTTCAGGCGAGTCACGTCGATCGACACGCGTGAGGCTCGCGCGTGCTTTCGGGCGTTGCCGAGGGCCTCTTGCACGCATCGCAACGCCACCACCTCGACGTCGCGCGAGAGCGCGAGACCGGCGTCGACAGCGAGTTCAACCTGCACGCCCGTCTCGCGCATGAAGCGATCGGCAAGCCGACGCAGCGCGCTGGCAAGGTCGAGACCGTCATCAGCCACGGCGGCGCCGGCAGCGACGAGGGCGCGGGTTTCGGTGAGGGCCGCTCGGGCGCTTTCTTCGAGCAGGGCCAGGGTCGCATCGGGCCCGGACGCCTCCCGGCGCGCCCGTTGCGCCAGCATGACGAGTCCGGTGAGGTCTTGCGCGATGGTGTCGTGAAGATCGCGCGCCATGCGCTCGCGCTCGTCGGCGGCACCCGCCGCTCTGTTGAGGGCGGCGATCTGCTCTTGGGCCCCTTGCAGCTCAACCAAGAGGCGACCGCGTTCTTCGCCTAGCGCCGTCATGCGACTAATCCAGAACCCCATCGCGAGGCTGAAGATAAGAGAGAGCGCGACGGTGAAGGCGGTCTGCACGAGGTTCGCCGTTCCCGTTCCGAGCGACACGAGAAAGCCCACACCAACCGCGAGCGCAATGGCGATGTTCGCCACGACCGCCCGACGCAGGGTGGCACTGAAGCTCCACGCGATCGGATACGCAATCACCTGGATGATCGCGAGAGTCGGTTAGGCCGCGACCACGAGCCCCGAGGTCAGCACGACAACGACGATGAACGGGGTCACGGTCGCGGCATCGGAGCCGCGGCGCCCGAGTGCGATCCACGCCACGACGAGCACGGCGATGCCCGCGAAGCCCACACCGAGGCGCCAGGGCACGTCGGTCAGCACGAGCAGCAGGATGGCGAGGAGCGCGGCCGTGCCGAGCACGGCCGCATCCCACCATCGCATCGTTGTCACGTGGCGCTCAACTGTCTTTGCGAATCCAGCGGAAGGTCACGCTCGTGATGATGAGCCCTGCGACGAGCCAGATGGCGAGCACGATCGCAATGCCGGGCAGATCCCACGACTCGTTCTGCTCGAGCACGACGAGGTCGTCGGGCAAAAAGACGCTGCGCATGCCCTGCGCCATCCACTTGAGGGGGAACACGGAGGCGACGTTCTGCAGCCACTCGGGCAGGTCGCTGAAGCGCAAGTAGACGCCCGAGATGAATTGCAGCACGAGCGTGATCGGAATCACGACGGCCGTGGCGCTCTTGCCGCTGCGCGGAACCGCGCTCAGCGCGATGCCGAGAATGGCCGAGCACAGCACACCGAGCGTGAAGACCCACGCGAAGGTCACCCAGTTCTCGGGGTTCTCGGGCAGTGGCACCTGAAAGACCGTGAAGCCCAAGAGCAGCAGCACGCCGGCCTGCAAGAGGCCCGTCGTGAACGACTGGCCCAGCTTGCCGATGAAGTAACTCACGACGGGCAGGGGAGACCCCGCGAGTCGCTTGAGGGTGCCGTCGCTCTTCTCCATCGCGATGTCGATCGCGAGGTTCTGCAGTCCGCTCAACAGCACACCCGCAGCGAGCATGGCGGGCAAGAAGAACCACGCGGCCGTGATCTCGTCGCCATCCGCCGTCTGGCCAAAGCTTGCCTCGCTAAACGAGACCGAGAAGATCGTGAGCATCACCACCGGAAACAAGAAGGTGAAGAAGACCGTGTCGCCCTGGCGAAAGTACGCGCGCACTTCGTAGCCGATGCGCAACACGCCCAGACGAACGGCGCGGCCGATAGCCGATTCGGTGCGGGATGCCCGGGCCGGGCTCATCGTCATGCTCGAGTCTGTCGTGCTCATCGTGCCGCCTCCGTCTCGTTCAGCGCTTCAGCGCTCATGTCGCTCGCGTGTTCGTGCCCGACGAGGTCGAGGTACACGTCTTCCAAGCTCGGGCGAATGACCTCGAGCGAGTCGGGCTCGGCGCCCAATCGGCCAACGAGCTCGGTCACGAGCGTCGCCGGTGTCGTCGTGCGCTGTTCGCGGCGTTCGCCGTTCTCGAGCCAGCGCACGAGAGGAACGCGCGACTCGCGCCCGCCGATCTCGTCGATGGGCGCGAGATCGACCATGAGCCCACCCGCGATGATGCCGGCGCGGTCGCCGAGCTGGGCGGCCTCGTCGAGATAGTGGGTCGTGAGCAGGATGCTCGTGCCCTCTTTCTGCAGTGTGCGAATCAGCTGCCAAAAGCTGCGACGCGCCTCGGGGTCGAAGCCCGTCGTCGGCTCGTCAAGAAAGAGCAGCTCGGGTGCGCCGACGATGCCCACCGCGACGTCGACGCGGCGACGCTGCCCGCCCGAGAGTTTGCGGATCAAGACGCCCGCCTTGCTCTCGAGCCCCACGGCAGCGATGACCTCGTCAACGTCGCGCGGGCTTGGGTAGAGCGCAGCGAAGTGGCGCAGTTGTTCGGCGACCGTGACGTTGCCGCTCTCCCCGCTCGACTGCAGCACGATGCCGAGGCGGGCCTTCCAGTCGAGTCCGCCCTTACCGGGGTCGACGCCGAGCACCCGCACATCACCGCTCGTGCGGGCACGGTAGCCCTCGAGAATCTCGATCGTGGTCGACTTGCCGGCCCCGTTCGGGCCCAAGAGGGCGAACGTTTCGCCGCGGTGAATGTCGAAACTGATGCCGTCGACGGCGGTGAGGTTGCCATAGGTCTTGCGCAGGTCGCGCACCTCGATGACGTTGTCGTGTGTGGTCATGCCACCAGCATCCCCTGTGCCGTTCATCGGTGGAACGTCTGCTCGGCTGATTCTCGGGTCAACCGATCGGTTGACCCAGCCGAATAAACCGATATCGGCAATGTGGGCCACGGGGGTCGATAAACTGCGCGCGCGCATAATCGCGCGCAATAGCGAGGAGAAAAACCGTGAAGCGCATTACCACTGAACTCGTCGACGACCTC
>JBJOPU010000180.1:0-3906 GCA_046050505.1 Actinomycetota bacterium | reverse complement strand
CGAGCGCCGCGCCCGCGAGGGCCATGACCGAGCATCCCGCAACCACGACCGCAACGCCGATGGGCGAACTCGCATCGAGCACGACGAGCACGATGCCGACGAACACGACAATCGCGAGCCCAAGGTTGTAGAGCCCCTGGTTCACGGCGAACAGCCGCAACGGCGCCGAGTCGGCTTCGGGTCGCACGCCAAAGACGCGCCGGCCCACGGGCAGGCGAAACAGAATGCTTTCGAGCACGAAAAACGCCACGTGCAGCGTTGCCGCCATGCCCGCGAGAACGAGGCCGATGAGGGTGAGCGCGGTCATGAGGCCTCCGATGATGTCGATTCGAGGGGGGTGGATGCTGTGCCCGCGCCGACGCGAACGCTCAGTCGCCCGACCACGCGCCCCGCGAGCACCTCGGCGGCGCGGTCGGCGGCGAGCTCGAGCTCGATCGGCTGAGCCACAGAGTCGACCACGGCCGGGTCGAGGTCACGCGCGAGCCGCGCCCACGCCTGTTCGCGCAGCCGCAGGGGAGTGAATGACGAGTTGACGCCAAGCAGCGCGACGCCACGCAAGATGAACGGCATCACGGTGGTGGCGAGCTCGGCCGATGCGGCATTGCCGCACGCGACGGCCGCGCCCGACGGCTGCACCTGGGCGAGCGCGGTCGCGAGCGCCGCGCCCCCGACCGAGTCGATCACGCCTGCCCAACGCTGCGACTCGAGCGGGCGAGAGGGCCGGTCGAGCTCGGAGCGATCGATGATTGCGGCCGCGCCGAGCGCCCGCAGCCGGGCGTCGTTCTCGGGGCGGCCAGTGGCTGCGGTGACGGTGAATCCCGCGCGCGCGAGCAGGGCGATCGCGAACGATCCGAGGCCACCGCTGGCACCGGTCACGAGCACGTCGCCCTCGGTGATTCCGTGGCGCTCGAGCGCGAGCACGGCGAGCATGGCGGTGAAGCCCGCGGTTCCGATGCCGGCGGCTTGGGCATCCGTGAACGCGGCGGGCGTGGCGACCAGGGTCTCGCCATCGAGCAGCGCGCTCTCGGCAAGACCACCATTACGGGTTTCACCGGCGCCCGCACCGTTGAGCAGTACGCGGTCGCCTGCCGACCACCGCGGGTTCGACGAGGCTGTCACGGTGCCGACCACGTCGATGCCGGGCACGAGCGGCGAGGTGCGCACGACGCCACGATTGCCCGCGAAGGCGAGGGCATCTTTGTAGTTGAGTCCTGACCACGAGACAGCAACCTCGACATCGGCTGCGCCCTCAGCGGGGGCGAGCGTGGTGGAGTCGAGATCGACGAGGTCGGCCCGCGACGCGCCATCGCTCAGGGTGATCTGCCAACCGCGGGTCATGGTCGTCAGCCTAGGCCGCGCGACGGCCTAGCCGAAGAGCAGCGCGGCTTCGTCGTAACGCTCTTGCGGCACGGTCTTGAGCTTGCCGAGCGCCGCTTCGAAGGGCACCCGCACGATTTCGGTGCCGCGCAGGGCCACCATCTCACCCCAGCGGTGGTCGGCAACGGCCGAAATGGCCGCCATGCCGAGTCGCGTCGCGAGCACGCGGTCGAACGCACTGGGCGTGCCGCCGCGCTGAATGTGACCGAGTGTCGTGGCGCGCGTTTCGATGCCGGTGCGTTCTTCGATGAGCGGGGCGATGCGTTCGCCGATGCCGCCGAGGCGCGGGCGCCCGAAGGCGTCGAGGCCGCGCTCGTTGAGTGGCTCATCGTCACCGTCGAGCGTGAAGCCCTCGGCCACAACAACGAGCGGGGCGCGACCCCGGTCGTAGGCGCTCGTGACCCACGCGCAGAGCTGGTCCATGCTCGTGTGCTGCTCGGGAATCAGAATGGCGTGAGCGCCCGCGGCCATGCCCGAGTGCAGAGCGATCCAGCCGACGTGGCGTCCCATGACCTCGGCGACCATGCAGCGGTTGTGTGCGTCACCCGTGGTGCGCAAACGGTCCATGGCCTCGGTCGCGATGCCCACCGCGGTGTCGAAACCAAAGGTGTAGTCGGTGGCGTCGAGGTCGTTGTCGACGGTCTTCGGCACTCCGACGATGCGGATGCCCGCATCCGTCAATCGCTTGGCCGCCGCGAGCGTTCCCTCACCGCCGATCGCGATGAGCGCGTCGAGACGGTTCTCGGCGAACACTTCGTTGATGCGATCAACACCGCCGCGACCCTCAAAGGGGTTGGTGCGGCTCGTGCCGAGAATGGTGCCACCCTGCTTCGAGATGCCCTTGACCTCGTGTCGGCCGAGGGGAATCGTGTCGTTCTCGACGAGGCCCTTCCAGCCGTCTTTGAACCCCACGAACTCGTGGTGGTGAACCGTGGTTCCGGTGAGTACGGCACCGCGAATAACGGCGTTGAGGCCGGGGGCGTCTCCACCGGAGGTGAGCATTCCAATACGCATGGGTTCCATCATGGCGGCTCGCGGTGATGGGCGCGAAACGAGCCGGCGCGCGCGCGATTCACGGCGCGTGCATGGCCAGCGGCACTACCGTGAAGCCCTGCCTTTGGCAGCTGACAACTGGAGGAATCATGGCTGACAAGACCAGCTCTTCGGCCCCGGCACCCGCCCCGGCCGTTACGCCCGAGTACCCGGGCCAAAGCCTCGGCATTACGGGCCTGGTGTTTTCGTTCGTTCTGCCGCTCGTGGGCCTCGTGCTCGGCGTCATCGCCTACAACTGGTCGAAGAAGGCGGGCGTCGTCAACGGCCCCGCGCGTGCGGCCGTGATCGTCGGCGGCATCATCCTCGCCGCTGGCCTGCTCATCTACGTGGCGTGGGTCATCGCGGCAGGCCCCGCTCTTCTGCAGTACATGCACGGTCCGTGGGGCATGCGTGGCTTCTGAGTCTGACGCCGCGACACACCCGTTAGCGGCGCTCGCCGCCGAGCAGTACGTGCTGCTGACGACGACGCGCCGCACCGGCGTGGCCGTGCCGACGCCCGTCTGGGTAGCACCCCACGGTGACTCCTTAGTCGTGACGACCGGTGCGGAAGCCGGAAAGGTCAAGCGCATTCGGCATACTCCCCGCGTCACCGTGCAGGCCTGCGATCGCGTCGGAAAGCCTCTCGATGGGTCCGCGGTCGTCGAGGCGCACGCGACGGTGCATGACGACGATGAGTCGCTCGCGCACCTCGATGCGGCGCTGAGTGCGAAGTATGGGGTGCAATATGCGGCGATCAAGGCCATGAGCAAACTGCGGGGCCGCCGCGCTCCGGGCTCGGTCATGGTGCGTCTCGTGACGCCGAGTTCGTGATTCCCGGGGATTCACTCTGCCCCTGAGACACCTTGGGGTACTACGATTCGACCGAACGGGGCCATCCCGGCCCCCCACCCCGCAGGAGTCAGAATGACCGACGCCCCCACCCCCGCAGCTGTTGCTCCCGTCAACCCCGGCAAGACGATGGGTGTTGTCGCCCTCGTGCTGTCGATCATCGGCTTGCACCTGATCGGCATCATTGTCGGCTTTGTCGGCCTCAACCAGTCGAAGAAGGCCGGCCAGAAGAACGGCTTCGCCCTCGCCGGTGTCATCATCGGTTTCATCGGCCTCGTCATCGGCATCATCGTCATCATCAGCATCGCCGCTGGTGGCGCGGCCCTGTTCGGCGGCCTCGGCGCGATCTGCTCCGAGCTCGGCTCGGGCGTCTGGGAAGTTGACGGCGTCACCTACACCTGCCCGTAATACGGCACTCGTCATAACGGCGGGGAGAACGCTCATCGCGAGCGGCCTCCCCGCCGCTTTGCGTCGTGCGCCATGTCGTCAGGGCGGCGTTCTACGCTGAGCGCGTGGCTGGTGGGGTGGTGGATGCGGTGGCGGATGCGGAGCGCGAGTACGCGCCCCTCGAGCCCCTCGACCTGCGCGCCACCCTCGGCTTTCTGCGACGCGGACGCGGCGACCCCACGCAGCACACCGTTGAGGGGT
>JBJOPU010000179.1:0-3945 GCA_046050505.1 Actinomycetota bacterium | reverse complement strand
GTCGAGCACCACGATGTTCCCGAGCTGGATGTTGCGGCGGCCCTTGCTCTCGTTGCGCAGGGCGACACCCCGCTGTTGCTCTCCGCCGAAGAAGAGCGCGCACAGCGCTTTGCCGCTGACGATCGCGGGGCACGGGATGACCGCCCCGCGCGCGGCGGACGTGACGACCGCGACGGCTCTCGCCCCGAGCGCCGCGCCCGCCCCGCGGCGGGAACCCTCGCGCCGTACCGCATCGAGGTGGGCCGCCGACACAAGGTCGAGCCGCGCCAGATCGTGGGCGCACTCGCGAACGAGGGCGGACTCAGCCGCGAAGACTTCGGCGCCATCACGATTCAGCCGGACTTCTCGATCGTTGAGCTGCCGGCCGACCTCTCGCCCGCGGTGCTCAAGAAACTGCAGGGCACGCGCATTAGCGGCAAGCTCATCGAGATCGCTCCCGACCGCGGCCGCCCGCAGCGTCGTCGCTGACGATCGAGGACTTTCGACTCAGGGGTACCCCCGGGGGGTTTGCTACCATCGCGGCATGGAGACCACGCAGACCAGTCGACTCAACTTGCTCACGGGAGCATCCGTCACCGACGCCGCCGACGCGGGCGGATGCTGTGGCGGGGGCTCGTGCATGTGTAGCAGTGGCGCCGCAGCGGCCACGGCGTTCGATCTTGCCGGAAGCCGCGGCCTGGTGACAGCGACAGAGCCCGCAGCCGCGTCAGCCGCCACGGGCCTGACCACCGAGTTTCTCGTCACGGGCATGACGTGCGGTCACTGCGTCTCGAGCGTGAGCGAAGAGGTGGGAGCTGTCGCTGGCGTCGACGCCGTCGAGGTCATCTTGAAGAAGGGCGGCGCGTCACGCGTGACCGTCTCGTCGGCTGCCCCGGTTGACGCGGATGCCGTGCGCGCGGCGGTCGAAGAGGCCGGCTACCAGCTCGCTTAAGTGTCGGTACGCAGAAGGGGCGAGGCCAATTGGCCCCGCCCCTTCTGCGTTATGCCTGTCTTATCGCTGTGCGTTTACGATCACGCGACGGCGCACAGTCAGGAGCGCGGCCCCCGTGCCCAGCAGAGCAGCCGCAAGGCCACCCATGAGCAGGTTCTCGTCGATGCCGGCGCCGGTTGCGGCGAGCTCCGGCGCCCCGGCGGGTTGCCAATTGCCGACGATCAAACCGGTGGGGATGCCGCGCGTCAAGCGACCGTTGAATGTCGCGAACTCGGCCATGAACTGTGCGGGGGTGTCGGTGAATGAGTTTGCCGGGGAAAGAGCGGCCGCGCTCACGCTCGAGGGGTCGGGTGGATCAATAATGACCGGCGCAGGAACCTGCATCTTGTGGAAGAAAGCCAGAGCAATCGTTTCACCCGCGGCAATCGAGCGTCCGTCACTCGGAAGGAGCGTCACCGATGCGCGGTCAAATCCACTGTGTTCAGAGGTCGAGCCCGTGAAAGGCTGCCCGCCGATTCCCCACGCCACTCCAGCGTTGAGCGACGTCGGGTCGTAGATCCCCTGGTTGAAAGACCAGACATCGGGGTTCGCCAAGAACCCGTCTCCTGCCCCTGTGTCTTGCACGACATCGGGTTCAGTGCTGCGCACGTGGCCCACGCTGCTGCCGTAGTTCCAGGCGTAGTAGTAGCCGAGAACCACAGGATCGGATGTCGTATTCGTAATCAGGTAGGTGATGCGGGCTAGATCACCGGGAGCGAGCACCCTGACTTCCGAGGTCACCGAGAGGCCCCAATCGGTCGTCGTTGTGTCGTTACAACTCACGACCTGGTCATCGCCGACCGGCGTGAGGGTGGACGTAACGCAGGCCACGGTGACCGCGGAGGGGCTGGTGACGGGTTCGATAGTGGCAGATGCGTTCGCAAAGCCGATGAAAGTGGGGCCAAGAAGCATGAGCTCAGAACCCGCCCACGCGTTGGCAACCGAGACCACGCCATCGGAATACGAGCCTTCGCTCACGCCCCATTCGCCACTGCCCGCGGCGATGTACCAGGTCCACGGCGGGGTGTCGACGTACTGTCCCGAGCCGTTGGCAAGTGCTGGCGCGGCGACGAGCGAGAGCGCGCCCGTCAGGGCGGCGACAGAAAGAACGCGAGACGAGTGGCGCATGGCAGACCTCGATGGTCGAGCAACAGGGGGCACTGACACTGTACGGGGTTGTTCGCTCACGGGAGCGCCCGATTCCCTCGATACCCCAGAGGGGTATTGATACACTGCTCGCGTGACGACTTCACCCGCACCGACCAGCGACCTTCAGCTCGAACTCACGGGAATGACCTGCGCTTCGTGCGCTAACCGCATCGAGCGCAGCCTCAACAAAGTGCCGGGGGTCGAGGCGACCGTCAATTACGCGACCGAGAAAGCGACGATCCGAGTGCTCGACGAAAGCGGAGCGCTCGATGCCGATGTGCTCGTCGCGGCCGTGGAGAAGGCGGGGTACGGGGCGAGTGTCGTGGTTCCGCGCGACGAGCGCACGGCATCCGTCGACCCGGTAACGACGCTGGTCGACGAGCTCGCGCCCCTGCGGCAGCGGCTCATCATCTCGGCGGTTCTTACGGCGCCTGTGCTCGTGCTCTCGATGATTCCGGCGCTGCAGTTCACCAACTGGCAGTGGCTCGTGCTCACGCTTGCGTCGCCCGTGGCGGTGTGGGGAGCGTGGCCGTTTCACCGGGTCGCCCTGCACAACGCACGCCGGTTGATCGCGAGCATGGACACCCTCATTTCAGTGGGCGTGAGCGCGGCGTATCTGTGGAGCCTCTATGCGCTGTTCTTCGGCGAAGCAGGCATGCCGGGGATGACCATGACCCTGCAACTGCTCGGGCGGCCGGAAGAGGGTGCCCACGAGATCTATCTCGAAGTGGCCTCGGCGGTGACGGTGTTCATCTTGATCGGGCGATACCTCGAGGCACGGGCTAAGCGCTCGTCGAGTGAGGCCCTCAACGCCCTGCTCGATCTCGCCGCCCGTGACGCGGCGGTGCTGCGCGACGGCGTCGAAGTGCGCGTGCCAGTGGGGCAACTGCAGCTCAACGATCGCTTCGTTGTGCGCCCGGGCGAAACCATCGCGACCGACGGCGTGGTGATCGAGGGCACGTCGAGCGTCGATCAGTCTCTGCTCACCGGCGAGCCCGTGCCCGTTGACGTTGAGGTCGACAGCCGGGTGGTCGGTGGCACCATCAACGTGGGTGGCCGTCTGGTGGTCGAGGCCTCGCGTATCGGCGCCGACACCGAACTCGCGCGCATGGGTCGCCTCGTCGAAGAAGCGCAGACGGGCAAGGCCGAGGTGCAGCGTCTCGCCGACCGCGTCTCGGGCGTCTTCGTGCCCATCGTCTTCGCGCTCGCGCTGCTGACGCTGTTGGGGTGGATGCTCATCGACGGCTCGATCGAACTCGCCTTCACGGCAGCGGTCGCCACCCTCATCATCGCGTGTCCGTGTGCGCTCGGGCTCGCGACCCCCACGGCGCTGCTTGTCGGCACGGGGCGCGGTGCACAACTGGGAATTCTCATCCGCGGCCCGCAGGTGCTCGAACGCACGCGCCGCATCGACACGATCGTGCTCGACAAGACCGGCACGGTCACGACCGGCGAGCTCGCCGTGACCGCGGTTCTTGCGCAGCCGGGCGTTGATGGCGACCGGATGCTCGCTCTCGCTGCGTCGGCCGAAGACGGGTCGGAGCATCCGCTCGCCCGGGCCGTCGTGGCGCACGCTCGCGCCGCCGGGGTGACCCTGCCCCCCGCCGAGGGATTCACCGCCCACGCGGGTGCGGGCGTCACCGCCACCGTCGAGGGGCACGCTCTCGCGATCGGTCGCGCGGCCTGGCTGCGCGATGAGTGGGCGATTGAGGTCGACACCGCACTCATCGCGGCGCACGAAGCTGACGGCGCCACCCCGATTGTCGTGGCGATCGATGGCACTGTCGCTGGCGTGATTGTGCTGGCCGACACCCTCAAGCCGACGT
>JBJOPU010000178.1:0-3951 GCA_046050505.1 Actinomycetota bacterium | reverse complement strand
CCGAGCCCTCGCGCGGCTGGAAGACCTTCGCCACCGAAACCATCGACCAAGCGCTCACCGCGGACATCACGGGCATCATCTTGCTCGGAGCCCTGCTGGCCGACGTGCCGCACACACGCCCCATCGCGATCCACAGCTCAAGTGAGAACCCCGACGTGCGCGACGAGCTCGGCGTCGAGCGCAGCAGCTACGAGGGGCCCGTCGGCATTCTCAGCGTGATTGCGACGATGGCCGAAGAAGCGGGGATTCCGACGGTGTCGTTGTGGGCATCCGTGCCCCACTACGTGCACAACGCGCCCTCCCCCAAGGCGACGCTCGCCCTGCTCGACAAGCTCGAAGAGCTCGTAGACGTCGTGATTCCGCGCGGCGACCTGCTCGATGAGGCTCGCGAGTGGGAGGAGGGCATCGACGCCATCGCCGGCGATGACGACGAAATGCGCTCGTACATTGACCAGCTCGAGCGCGCGCGCGACGCCGTCGAAGCGCCCGAAGCGAGCGGCGAAGCGATCGCGCAAGAGTTCGAACGCTACTTGCGCAAGCGCGACGACGAGCCGCCGACCGATGGGCCCGGCGCCGGCTAAGGCCCTAGCACCGCGACGCTTCGCTGAGGCACCTTGTCCCCGGCCTCGATCGCCTTGCGGGTGTCTGCCACACGGACACTTCGCTGAGGCACCCAGCGTGGAGCATCACATCGCCGGCGTGTCGCCTGTGACTGTCGGTCTGGGCGACCGCTCGTAGCGCGATCTCCTGGAATATGGAGATGCGTGGATGCTCGGTGAAAGTCGAGCGTGTACCCACGCGCTCGAACTAGCCGCTGGGTGTCAGCAGCGGCTGTACAACGAGATAGAAGACCATGAAGAGGCCGATGCCCAGAGCGATTCCGCCCCCGATGCGAGCCTGCAAGACCTGCGACGGGGCGAGTGCGCGCTGCTCATTCTCGTGTTGCCCGACGGCTCGGAACAGAGAGGCGTTGAACCTCGTGACTGACCGCGGTGCAATCAGGGAAACGAGGCCCAAGGTGATGAACAACACCGTGACCAGCCATGGGAGTAAGGGCGGCGCCATCATGTCACTCACATTCCCCTCTCCTTCGGTGCCACGTCTAGAGCATTCTCGTGCCGTGAAGCGCTGGAGAGCCATGCGGGATGCTGGGGGTAGGCATCCCCACCTCCTCAGGCGCTACAGCGGGTCGAGCACTCCTATCGAGAGCAGTACGAGCAACGTGCCGCCCAACAGGATGCGGTAGATCACGAACGGCAAGAACGAGCGCTTCGAGATGTAGGCCATGAGGCCGGCGATGACCGCGAGACCCACGCCGAACGCGACAACCGTGGCGGCCGCGATCTCGAGGCCCGTGAACGGGCTCGCTCCGGGATCGCGAATGGCGGTGACGAGCTCGTAGAGACCGCTGCCGAAGACCGCCGGCACGGCGAGCAAGAAGGCGAAACGTGCCGCGGCTGGTCGTGTGTAGCCCAAGGCGAGGCCCATGGTCGTCGTCGCACCCGAGCGCGATACGCCGGGCACGAGCGCGAGCATCTGCGCGGCGCCGTACAGCAAGCCGTGTGGGTACGTGAGGTCGGTGAGCTCGCGCGTGCGCTTTCCCAGCCAGTCGGCAAGGCCCAGGATGATGCCGAAAACGATCAGAACGATTGCCACGAGCCAGAGCGAGCGGAACGTCGAGCGAATGTACTCCTGCGCGAAATAGCCCACGAGCACAATCGGGATTGTGCCGATGATGATGAGCCAGCCCATGCGCACGTCGGGGTCATTGCGCGGGATGCCCCGCTCGCCGCCGTCGGAGTGCGTCCCGCCGCGCGACCCAAACGAGCGGAACCACTTGCCGATGATGCGCGAGATGTCTTTCCAGAAGTAGATGAGCACGGCGAGCTCGGTGCCGAGCTGCGTGATCGCTGTGAAGGTGGCCCCAGGGTCGGTCGCGCTGGGCAAGAACTCGCCGACGATACGCAAGTGCGCGCTCGACGAGATCGGCAGAAACTCGGTGAGGCCTTGAATGAGGCCGAGAAAGAGTGCTTCGAGCAGAGACACGGTAACCGTTCGATCGGGGTGGATGCGCTACTCAGTATCGACCAAGTAGGTCGGTGAGGGCGGCATGCCCAAAGTCCAGCGCGTCGAGCGGCACGCGCTCGTCAACGCCGTGGAACATCGCCGGAAAGTTGAGCTCAGGCGTCAACTTCAGCGGGGCAAAGCCGTAGCCCGTGATGCCGAGCAGGCTGAGTGCCTTGTTGTCGGTGCCCCCACTCAGCAGGTACGGCAGCACCTCGGCACCCGGGTCGTGGCGCTGCAGGGTCGCGACCATTTCCTCGACGAGCGCGCCGCTGAACGGATTCTCAAGTCCGAGGTCGCGATGCATCACGACGACCTCGATGTCGTCGCCCACGAGTCGCTGCACCTCGGCAAGTACGGCGTCTTCTTCTCCGGGCAGCGTGCGAATGTCGATGAGCGCCTCGGCCCGATCGGGAATGACGTTGTGCTTGTAGCCCGCCTGAAGCAGGGTCGGGTTGCTCGTCGTGCGTAGCGTCGCCGTCAGGAAGCCCGCTGCGTTGCCCGTGCGCAGCAGCAACTCGTCGGGGCCAACGAGCTCGGGGTCAGCGTCCAGAAGCCGCGCAAGTTCGGCGAGCAACTGCCGCGTCGTGTCGGTGAGGTGGATCGGCCACTGCTGCCGGCCGAGGGTGACGACTGCTTCGGCGAGCTTCGTGACGGCGTTGTCGCGAATGACGCGAGAGCCATGGGCTGCCGTGCCGCGCGCGATGAGCTTGATCCAGACCAGGGCTTTCTCACCCGTCTGCAGCAGGTAGGCGCGTCGACCGGCGATCTCGGCCGAGTATCCGCCGACCTCACTGATCGCTTCCGTCGCACCGGCGAAGAGGTGCGGATGCTCGCTCACGATGTGGTGCGAGCCAAACACTCCCCCGTTCTCTTCATCCGAGAAGAACGCCACCACGAGATCGCGATTCGGGCCGCCCGTCGTGATCGTCTGCCGCAGCGCGGTCAGGATCATGGCATCCATGTTCTTCATGTCGACGGCGCCGCGACCCCACAGCATCCCGTCGCGAATCTCGCCTGCGAAGGGGTCGACGCTCCAGTTCGCGGGGTCGGCGGGGACGACGTCGAGGTGGCCGTGCACGACGAGCGCGGGGCGCTCGCCGCGGGAGCGGTCAACGGGATGCTCGTACCGGCCCTGAACGCGAGCGATGACGCTCGTGCGCCCGGGTGCGGCGTCAATCAACACGGGGTCAAGCCCCATGTCGCGAAGCTCGGCCTCGACGTACTGCGCAGCCTCGGCCTCGCCGTTGCTGCGACCCTCGCCGTAGTTCGTCGTATCGAACCGGATGAGGTCGCGGGCGATGCGCGCCGTGTCGCTGAGCGCCGCGTCAAGAGCCATGCCGCCAACGCTACCGGGCGCGCCGCGCTTGTCACGCGGTGCGCGGAAGGCATGCAGCATCCGTGCTAATGTCGTCTCCGGTCACGCCGCTCTCGAGGGGCGAGATCACAACCAGCGCGGGTGGCGGAAATGGCAGACGCGCTAGCTTGAGGTGCTAGTGCCCGAAAGGGCGTGGGGGTTCAAGTCCCCCCTCGCGCACAGATCCTTCGTGATCACGTGTGTGACACAGAACTGGTTGAGACAGTCCGGCTTTCGGCCGGGAACGGCCCCGAGGCGAAAGCCCGGGGCCGTTCGTCGTTTCGGCGCTTCTGCAGGGTGCCCACAGTTGCTCCATAGGGCACCCCGAGAAAATCAGGCCATGGACGACTGTCACCATACGAGCCGATGATGGGCGAGATTGCCCTCATCATTGGCCTCATCGCCCTGTTCATCGCCATCGGCGGCGTCTTCGCTGCGGCGGAGATTGCCCTCGTCTCGTTGCGCGAGTCGCAACTGGCGGCGCTCGAGAAACGCAGCGCTCGCGGAGCACGTGTCGCCGCGCTCGCTCG
>JBJOPU010000177.1:0-3975 GCA_046050505.1 Actinomycetota bacterium | reverse complement strand
TCGATGAACACCACGAGCCCTAGCTCGGGCGCCCCCACGGTCTCAACGACAGCCCGGATCGCGGCCACATGGGCCATCACGCCAGCTTTGTCATCCGCGACCCCACGGCCATACAGCCGATCGCCGCGCAGCGTCGGCTCGAACGGCGGCGAACTCCAATCGGCGTCGAGGCCGGGAGGCTGCACGTCGTGGTGGGCATACAGCAAAACAGTCGGGAACCCGGGTGCGGGGTCGCGCCGAGCGAGGACAGCGGGTTGGCCGAGCACTCCATCGGGCCCGGGCGCGCGATCAACAGTTACGGAGTCGAACACCCCCAGGGTGCGAAGCAGTTCTGCCGTGCGGTCTGCCGAGGCCTGCACATGCGCGGGATCAAAGCCGTCCCACGACACCGAAGGGATGCGCACGAGTTCGCTGAGCTCGGCGATGGCGCGCGACAAGCCCGCCTGCACGCTCGCTCGCAGGGTCTCGAGCGTTGCGGTAGGGAGTGGCGCGGCGGCGGAGCGCTCAGGCGGTGTCATGCCGGTAATCTTAAGCCTCAGCATCAATGGAAGGATGTGCCGCCGTGGCCGCCCGCGACAACGCCAACACCACTCCCAGCGCCGCCGAGCAGGCGACGGCTGAGGCTATTGCCACCGCCGAGGCCATCGCAGCCGGCAAGGGCCGCCCGACGCCGACGCGCAAAGAGCGCGAGGCCGCGCGCAAACGCCCTCTCGTGCCCAACGATCGCAAGCAGGCGGCGAAAGAGCACCGCGAGAAGATGAACGCTGCACGCGAGCGTGCCCGCATCGGCATGGCGAACGGCGAAGAGAAGTACCTCCCGCAGCGCGACCGCGGCCCGCAAAAAAAGTGGGTTCGCGACTACGTTGACGCCCGAATCAACATCGGTGAATTCCTGATCCCCGTGATGTTCGTGGTCATCATCTTGACGTTCATTCCGTCTGTCGAAGCGCAGACGATTTCGATTCTCGCGCTGTGGGCGTTCTTCCTCGTTGCTGTGCTCGATTCGACGCTGTTGGGCTTCATCGTGCGCCGCAAACTGGCAAAGAAGTTCGGCGCCGACAAGGTCGAAAAGGTGCGCTGGTATGCAGCCATGCGGTCGCTGCAGCTGCGCGTTCTGCGACTTCCGAAGCCGCAGGTCAAGCGCGGCCAGTTTCCCGCGTAACGCCTAACTCGACCGCCGCGCAAGCCCACGCGTCACCCGACGCGCCCACAGCGGACCGCGGTACAGGAACGCCGTGTAACCCTGCACGAGGGTCGCGCCTGCCGCGAGCCGCTCAGCCGCATCGTCGGCGGTGTCGATACCGCCGACGGCGATGACGCAGAAGTCGGCAGGAACTGCTGTGCGCACACGCTGCAGCACCTCGAGCGCGCGATCACGCAGCGGAGCCCCACTCAACCCTCCGGCCCCTGCGGCCTCGACGACAGCGATGTCTGTCACCAGGCCGTCGCGACCGATCGTGGTGTTGGTCGCAATGATTCCCGCGAGACCGAGCTCGACGGCCAGTCGACACACGGCGTCGATGGCCGAATCATCGAGATCGGGGGCAATCTTGACGAGCACGGGGGTCGTGCCGGCCTCATCGAGAACGGCGGAGAGTAGCGGGCGAAGCAGGGCCTCATCTTGCAAACCCCGCAAGCCGGGCGTATTCGGCGAGCTGACGTTGACAGCGAGGTAGTCGGCGACGGGAGCGAGCAAGCGGGCAGACTCGCGGTAGTCGGCCACAGCATCCTCGACCGCAACGACGCGACTCTTTCCGATGTTGGCGCCGATGATCGGCCGGTGCGCGTGACGGCGCTCACGCGCCACTCGCTCGGCCGCGGCCGCGGCTCCCCCGTTGTTGAAGCCCATGCGGTTGATGACCGCTCGGTCGTCGACGAGGCGAAAGAGTCGCGGCTTCGGGTTGCCGTCTTGCGCGATCGCCGTCACGGTGCCGATCTCGACGTGACCAAACCCCAGTGCCCAGAGGCCCCGGATGCTCCGCGCGTCTTTATCGAACCCGGCAGCCATGCCGAAGGCCGACTCGAAGGGCAGCCCGAGCGCGTCGACGGCGAGAGACGGGTCGGGCCGCGTGAACCGACGCACGAGCCGCGTGAGCCCGAGGGCAGGGATTGCCCGGATCACGAACACGGCGAGGTGATGTGCCCGCTCGGGATCCATGCGCCGCAAAACGGTGCGGAAGAAGAACTCGTACACGATGAGGACTACTCGACGTCAGCTACGGCTGCGGGTTGGGCCCGCTCGACACGCAGCTGGGTGATCGCCGACTCGAAGTCATCAAGGTTCTCGAACGCCTGATACACGCTCGCGAAGCGCAAGTAGGCGACCTCATCGAGCTGACGCAGCTCCGGCAAAATCGCGAGGCCGATGTCGTTGGCATCGAGCTGTGACGCGCCTGTTGCCCGGAGGTTCTCTTCGACCTTTTGGGCCAGTTGCGCCAAATCAGCATCGGTCACGGGCCGACCCTGGCACGCCTTGCGCACGCCGAGGACGATCTTCTCGCGCGAGAACGGCTCGACGACGCCGCTGCGTTTGATGACCATGAGGCTCGCGGTTTCAGTGGTGCTGAAACGGCGACCGCACTCAGGACACTGCCGCCGACGTCGAATCGAGAGCCCATCATCGCTCGTGCGAGAGTCAATGACGCGGCTGTCGGAATACCGGCAGAAAGGGCAGTGCATGGTGAGGCCAGCCTAGAGGAAGCGCGCACGAACGGCGTCGCCGTGCGCGGGCAGCTGCTCGGCGTCACTCAGTGCACCGACGTGGTCGGCGACCTCGGCGAGAGCCGCGCGGCTGTATTCCACGATCTGCTGCGGTCGCAAGAACGTGTAGGCACCGAGCCCCGAGGCGAATCGGGCCTGACCCCCGGTGGGCAGAACGTGGTTCGACCCTGCGATGTAGTCGCCGAGACTAACGGGAGTGTGGTCCCCGACGAAGATCGCTCCGGCACTCTCGAGCAGCGGGAGGAGAGCGGGCACATCGGCAACCTGCACCTCAAGGTGTTCGGGGCCGTAGGCGTTGCTGAAGCGAGCAGCCTGGGTGAGGTCATCCACAAGCACGATCGCCGATTGCGGGCCATCAAGGGCCGTCTCTACGCGCTCACGGTGCCGCGTCGCTGCGACCGCCGCGGGAAGAGCCTCGCGCACTGCCTGCGCAAGCTCGGCATTGTCGGTGACGAGCACGCTTCCGGCAAGCTCATCGTGCTCGGCCTGGCTGATCAGGTCGGCGACGACGTAGTCAGCGTGCGCAGAGGAATCGGCGATGATGAGAATCTCGGTCGGGCCGGCTTCGGAGTCGATGCCGACGACACCCTTCACGGCGCGTTTCGCGGTCGCGACAAAGAGGTTTCCGGGTCCCGTGATCACCTGTACCGGTTCGAGCCCCAGGTCATCCACGCCATAGGCCAGGGCCGCAATGGCACCGGCGCCACCCATGGCATACACCTCATCGACACCCAGAAGACTGGCTGCGCCGAGAATCGTGGGATGCACCGAGCCACCGAACTCGGCCTGAGGCGGTGACGCGAGCGCAATCGACCCGACGCCGGCGACCTGCGCGGCCACGACGTTCATCACCACACTCGAGGGATACACCGCCTTGCCTCCGGGCACGTAGAGACCCACACGGGCGACGGGCTGCCAGCGCTGCACGATGCGCGCGCCCGGCGCGACCTCGGTGACCTGTTCTGCCGGAACCTGGGCTGCAGAGGTGCGCCGCACGCGGTCGATGGCGTGCTCGAGAGCCGTGCGCACCGCGGGATCGAGCGCGGCCTCGGCCTCGCGCAACGACTCGGCGCTCATGCGGATCGCGGCGGGGCGCACGCGATCGAAGCGCTCGGCCTGATCGAGGAGGGCGGCGCTGCCCCGCTCGCGGACATCCCGAATCAAGGCGTCGACAGCGTCGACAGCAGAGCCGACGTCGCTCGCAGCGCGCGGAACGAGGGCGAGAAGGTCGGCGGCCGACAGCATGCGGCCGCG
>JBJOPU010000176.1:0-3976 GCA_046050505.1 Actinomycetota bacterium | reverse complement strand
CGGGGGCTCGCGCCGAGGCGCAACGCCGAGTCGTCGCGCGTCGCCTGAACGATCGCCACCGCGTAGCGCTCGACCGCCGGGCTCACATAAACCTCACGCACGGTCGCGATCATGCGACGTAAGCCCATGACGTCGACGACGGGTTCGAGGCGCTCGAGCGGGCTGCCGTGTTCGCGATCGCGCACCATGAGCGCTTCGCTCCCGGCATCGGGGTAGCCAATCGAGATGCGCGCCATGAACCGGTCGCGTTGCGCTTCGGGCAGGGCGTAGGTGCCCTCCATCTCGATGGGGTTCTGCGTCGCGACGACCAGAAACGGGCTGTCGAGGTGGTGCGTGCGACCGTCGACCGTGACCTGCTGTTCTTCCATGCACTCGAGCAGCGCCGACTGCGTTTTCGGGCTGGCCCGGTTGATCTCATCGCCAATCACGATGTGCGCAAACACAGGACCCGGCGTGAACTCGAACGTTCCCAACTGCTGGCGAAAAACGCTGACGCCCGTGATGTCCGCCGGCAACAGGTCGGGCGTGAACTGAATGCGATTGACCGTTGCCGTGATGCACTTCGCGAGTGCGCGAGCCAGCATCGTCTTGCCGACGCCCGGCACGTCTTCGATGAGCAGGTGGCCTTCGGCGAGCAAGACCGTGAGCGCGGCATCCACCGCATCGGGCTTGCCGTCGAGCACGCTGTTCATGGCCCGACGGATGCTCGCGCCGAGTTCGGCGAACTCCTCCGCGTTCAGCGGCGCGGCCTCAAACATCGACGTCGTCATGCTCATTGTTCGACTCTGCCATGCTCTGCCGTCGCGCGCTCTGAGAGTCTGCCGAACGATGGGGAGGTCTCAGTTGTGGTCCATAGTCTGCACGCCGGCGGCGAACCCCTCGCTCCAGGCTTCTTTCGTGCCTTGCGCGAACATGTCGTCGGCCGCCGGCCGCACGAGGCTGCGCGCACCGGGTGCGTCATCGGCAAGCAGGCGCGAGAGGCCCCGCACCGCCGCGACAGGGATGCCACTCGACTTGCCCTTCACGAGGTCGGCGGCCGCGGCGATCTCGTCGCCGACGGCGGGGGCTGTCACTTCGAGCAGTTTGCCGGCGGCGTCGTGCGTGCCCCGCAGGTCGTCGAGCAAGCGAACCCCGCTCGAGCCGATCGCCATGTCGGTCTGGCCCTCACGCCACGCTCGGCCGGCGGTGTCGGTGATGATGACGCCGATCGGTGCGCCGACGCAGGCTTCGACTGCATGGCGAATGGCGGCGGCGCTCGCGTCGGGGTCGAGCGGCAAGAGCAGCACGGTACCGTCAGCGGTGTTGCTCGCATCGACGCCCGCGGCGGCCATCACGAGCCCGAGCCGGTTCTCGACGATGCGGGTCGTGCCGCCGTCGGCGCGGGCGCGCGTGGCAACCACCCGCACGGTCTCGTCGGTAATGGCCCGTTCGCGATCGGCCGCCTGGACGATACGCCCCTCGGCCTTGCTCACGATCTTGCTCGTCACCGCCAGAATGTCGCCCGCCTCGACGCCGGCTCTGCTGGCGGCATCAGCGATGAGGCGCGGCAGGTGATCCCCCGGCGCAATCTCTGGCAGGCCCGGGATGCCCCACACGCGCAGTTCTGCCGGTGCAGTCTCGGCCTCGCGCGTATCGGTCACGCGCCCATTCTGCCCCGCCGCGCAGTTATCCAGCCGTGTTCAGCGCACCCGACGTTCTGCAGCCCTGCAGCGCCACCCGAGCAAAAGGATGTGCCACCGTGGCAATGTGCCGTTCGCGGCACGTGCCGCGAACGGCACACTCGCCTCGTACGGCTTCGCGCTCAGCGGGTGAGGCGACCCGAACGGTGCCGACGCTCGCCCGACGGCGGCTTCGTCGACTGTTGTTCCGACGGCGCCGGCAGTGTGTACCCGCGATAGGTACCCGGGCCGTAGTACTCCTCAAGGCCGCGCAGCACCGCCCTCCACACCACGGAGTAGTGCACGCGGAGAACGAGGGCGAGCACTCCGACCGCCACCGCGACGGTGAGCACGATTGACACGATCGGCAAGAAGACAAACGGCAGAACGGGGGATTCGACAGCATCCATGAGCATCACTCTGCCATGGCCGGCCCAAACCTGGAGGAAAGATCAGCGGGTGAGCCGGGGCAGCACCTCGCGGCCGAAGTGCTCGATGAAGGCATCCTGGTTTCGACCCACGTTGTGCAGGGAGATGCGCGAGAAACCGAGGTCGAGATAACGCTGGATGTTCGCGCGGTGGGCATCCGGGTCGCTCGAGATGAGCATCCGCTCGTCGAAGTCGTCGGGGCGCACGAGCTTGGCGATCTGCTCGAGGTCGTACGGCGAGCGGATGTCGCTCTTCGCGAAGCGCATGCCCGCTTGCGGCCACTCGGCGAGCGCATTTGCCATCGCTTCGTCGTCAGTCGGCGCCCATGAGACGTGCAAGCGCAGGGCGTGCTGCCCAGCCTCGCGGCGGCGGCCGGCCTCGCGCGCGCCGTCGTCGAAGCGCTGCAGCAGCGTGGCGATCTTGTCGATCGGCACCGAGTCGATGAGCAGCCCATCCGCCACCTGACCGGCCCGCCGAGCTGTGACGGGCCCCGCCGTGGCGATCAGCAGAGGAGGAGGCGACTCGGGACTCGTCCACAGCCGCGTCGACTCGAGCTGATACCAGCGACCCTCGTGCTTGACGTCGCGCCCGGCAACCCCCGAAGCGAAGAGCTTCTTGATAATCGTCACGGCCTCGAACATGCGGTTGATGCGCTCGGCGGGCTCGGGCCAATACGAGCCGACGATGTGCTCGCTGATGGCTTCGCCACTGCCGAGGGCCAGCCAGTGTCGCCCGGGGTAGAGACTCGCGAGCGTGGCGGATGCTTGCGCCACGAGCGCAGGATGCCATCGGAAGGTCGGCGCGAGAGCTCCGACCCCGAGCTCACCCGTCGTCTGCGCGCCGAGTGCCGACATGACGCCATAGACAAACCCGGCCTCACCCTGCGTCGGCGTAAACGGCTGCGCCGTGTCGCCCGCGAGCGTTCCGCTGAAGCCGTGCCGTTCGGCGAACGCCGCCAGCCGCACCGCCTCCGCGGGCGTGAGTTGCTCGAGCGCCGCGGCGAAACCGATCGTGGGTGACGTCATGCGGGCGGGGCCACGCTCTTCGTCGTTTTGCCCGCGAGGTGCGGCCCCGCCATGACGGGCTCGTAGCGCGGGGCCTCACCCTCGGCGAGGCACGAGGGCAAGCACTCAACGATGGTCGAGTAGTTGGCGTTGTGGAAGAACGGCATGCTCTGGCGACGCTGGCTCGCGGCGGCGGTCGCCCCGAGCGCAGCATCCGGATTCACGACGCGGTGCAGGGTCGAGGTCCAGCGGTCGTTCGTCCAGCGGGCCATGAGGTCGCCGATGTTGATGACGAGCGCGCCCTCGGCGGGCGGAATCGGCACCCACGAGTCCGTCGCCCCGTCGTGCACTTCGAGGCCCGCCCGGCCCGCTTCTTGCCGCAAAATCGTGAGCGTGCCGTAGTCGGTGTGGGCGCCCGCGCGCAGCTGCCCGGGCTCGGGCGCGTGCGTCTGCTCGGGGTAGTTGATGGCGCGCAAGGCGCTCGGGCTCGAATCGATGTGCCGCGCGAAGAACTCGGCGGGCAGGTCAAGACCGAGCGCGAACATGCCCATGAGGCGGTCGGCCAGTCGGCCCATCTCGGCGTAGTACGCCTGCCAGGCCTGCTGCAGCTCGGGCAGGGCCGCGGGCCACACGTTGGCCGTGAACAGTGCTGCCTCGGTCTCGTCAACAGGCACATGATGGGGGCGGATGCCCGGCCCCATGTTGAACGACTCCTTCAGGTCACCCGGCGTCACGTCACCGCGCGAGGCCGCGAGCGACTCGCTGCGCATCGGAAAGTAGCCATAGAGCCCGCCCGGCGCGCGCTCGACCGCGAGCTTGTCGGCGAGCGGCAGATCAAAGAATGCGCGCGCGAGGTTCCACGCTGCGTCGGCCACCGCGGCGTCG
>JBJOPU010000175.1:0-4030 GCA_046050505.1 Actinomycetota bacterium | reverse complement strand
CGCGCTGGCCCATGAGGTGGAACGGGATGGCGAGCGAGAGCGACGCCGACATGATGCCCGTGAAGAACACGATCGCCGCGAACTCTTCGGGCACGGCAAACGCGTAAGCGAAGAGCACGAACGACGACACAAAGAGGAAGATCGACACGGCCACGGCGAGAATGTTCATGATGTATCCCATTGTGCCAGGTCTGGCCGAGATAATGGCGCATGACTATCGCTGATGCCGCACACGCCGACGCCACTCGTTACCGCCCTGCTGGGCGCATCCGTCGCCGTGTTCGCGCAATCGGGTGGGGCGCTCTCGCTGCCCTCGCCCTCGTGATCGTGGGCTTTCTCATTTGGGCCAATACGCCCTACCGAGCAGATCGCGGCGCCGTCATCGAGGTGTGGGCCAACGCCGACGTGCAGGTGGAGTATGTCGACGAGGGCATTCTCATGACTCCGGCGAACGTTGACGCGAACGGCACGGGCCTCGTGTTCGTGCCGGGCGCGCGCGTCGAAGCACACGCCTACATGCTGCAGTTGAGCGGTGTGGTCGAAGAGAGCGGCGTGACCGTGCTCATCACCGAGCCGACTCTCAACCTCGCGTTCTTTGACGTGCGCACACTCGACCAGTTCACGAAAGCCGCCCCCGAGGTCGACGCGTGGTTCGTCGGCGGGCACTCCCTCGGCGGTGTGCGGGCGTGCCTCATGACGCCGGATGCTGATGCAGAGGGCCTCGTGCTGTTCGGCAGCTACTGCGCCAACGACGTGAGCGACTCGGGCCTGCAGGTGCTGAGCATTGCGGGCGAGAACGACGCTCTTTCTACCCCCGCGATCATCGAGAAGAACGCTGGCCTGTTGCCGTCAAACGCGACCTTCGTGACGATCGAGGGCGCCAACCACGCGAGCTTTGGCGACTACGGCGTTCAGGCGGGCGACGGCGAGCGCACGATCACGAGCACGCAAATGCGCGCCGAGCTGACGGCGCTCCTGAGCGAGCTACTCGGCTAGCGCGGGCGCGTCGGCCGTCGGCTCCGCGCCGAGCTTCGAGCGACCGGCGAGCGCCATGAGCCACCAGATCAGCGCGCCCACGAGAATTCCGCCGATCAAGGCGATGACGGGCGTGAGCAGCACAGGGCCGGCGAGGCGGCTCTCGGTGAGCAGGTTGGCAATGCCGAAGTAGATCCAGAACAGAGCGATATCTACGAGGGCGGCGATGCCGACGGCAGACATCGTGACCCGCCAGGGGCGGTGCAGGCCTGCGGCCGAGAGCATCCACCCACTGACCAGAATCGACAGGCCGACGAGAATAATGCTGCCGATCAAGAACGAGAGCACGACCCAGAACAGCAGTTCAGAACCACCGTCGAGCGTGCGCAGCACCGCATTGGGGTCGTCGCCGCCGAGCGAGCGCGTGATGGCGCCGATGATGTTTCCGAAGAGCGCCGAGGCCACGAGTGCCGCGAGCGACATGCCGAACGCGAACCAGCCGGTCTGAAAGATCGTGTGCGCCACAGCCCCCGCGATGAGGCTGCTCTGCGTCTGATTGCGGCTCAGCGGTTGAGCGGTGCGAGCATCGGTGGTTGCCATGGGGCTCTCCTTGCGAGGGTGATCGGGGCGTCATCGTGAATCTAGCGCCTAGAGTGACGACATGCAGAAGGATGCCCTGCTTCTCGGCGGCACCGGCCAGATCGGCACGGCCGCAGCGCGCGCGTTGCTCGCCGACGGCTATGCCGTAACGATCGCGCACCGCGGCACGCGTCCGCTGCCGCCCGATCTCGCGGGGCACGTCACCGAACTCTCGCTCGACCGCAGCGAAGCGGATTCCCTCACGGCAGCCGCGCGCGGGCGCGACCTCGTACTCGACTGCATCGCGTTCGGCCCGGCCGACGCGGAGCCCTACCGCTCGCTCGTCGGCCACATCGGGTCACTCGTCATGATCTCGACCGCTTCGGTGTATCTCGGTGAGAACGGCACGTGGATGGATGCCGCGACGGGCGACGACGACTTTCCGCGCCTCGCGGTGCCGGTGACCGAGCAGCACCCCATCGTCACGGCCGAGGTCGAGGGCTATTCGCCGCAGAAGGCATCGCTCGAGCGGGCGCTTTTCGCCGTCGACGGGTTGCCCGTGACGGTGCTGCGACCGGGGGCAATCCACGGCCCGGGCTCTCCGGCCCTGCGCGAGTGGTACTTCATCAAGCGCGCGCTCGACGGCCGTCGCCGCGTGCCGCTTGTTGACGGGGGTGCGAGCCGGTTTGCGACCTCGGCGACAGTGGTGATTGCTGAGCTTGTGCGGCTCGCAGCACAGCATCCCGGCGCCCGCGTTCTCAATGCTGTCGATGATGATGCCCCGACCGTGCTCGAGATTGGGCGGGCGGTGTTCGATTACCTGGGGCACGACGCGGCGTTTGTCGCCGTCGACCGCGGGCCGGAGAGCTCGGTCGGCTACACCCCGTGGTCAGTGCCCGTGCCCGTCGTGCTCAGCATGCAGGCCGCGATCGATGAGCTTGGTTACGCGCCCGTGGGCACCCACCGCTCGATGATTGGGCCCGCGATCGACGCGATGCTCGCGGCCGTCGCTGACCGAGACTGGCGCGAGGCGTTTTCGGGCCTCACGCGCTACGGCGCCGATGAGTGGTTCGACTACGACGCCGAAGACTCGGTGCTCAACTCCTGAGTGTCACCCTCACTCGGGCGCTGACCGTTCATGCGCTCGGTGATGTACGAGACGACGATGGCCGAGGCGGTACCGATGATGACGATGCCGCCACCCATGAGCAGCACGGCCAAGAAGCGGCCGACCCCGGTGACGGGATACGTGTCGCCGTAACCGACCGTCGTGATCGTCACGAGTGACCACCACAGGGCGTCGCCAAAGGTTGTGATGGTCGACTCGGGTGCCGAGCGCTCGGCCTGCAACATTGCGAGCGCAATGACGTAGATGTAGACGGTCGCATAGACGAGCGCGTGCGCGATGACCGAGCCCCGCACGGCCGCACCCGAGCGCCCCGCGAGCATCGGGATGTGTTTGAGCAAGCCGGCAACGCGCAGCGCCCGAAACAGCGGCATGAAAAGCGCGAGCACATCGAGCGGGTGGGTCACCAGAAACCGCAAGCGCCGGCCACGATCGGTCAGCGCGATGCGCGCGATCATGTCGACGGCGAAAACGAACCATGTCACGACCACGGCGATCGCTATCGCAGTGATGAGCCAGTCGGCGGGCTGCGGCACGAGCACCCACAACGAGTACGCCACGAGAAACAGCAGGCCGAGCACGGCGAGGGTCGACGAGGTGCGCTGTTCCCACGCAAGGCGGCGGGCATCGGGCGGGGTGACCGTGAGCGACGAGGCGACAGACGTCATTGTCACATTCTGGCCGAGAACCGCTCTCAGCCGAGCCTCGGTTGTGCGTGGTGGGATGAGGGAGCCCTCACCGATCAGGAGACTCCATGGCCCGCACCGCTCTCGACACGACCGTTCCGAACCTCAGCGGCCGCCTCGCCGTCGTCACCGGCGCCAACAGTGGCCTCGGCTTCGGACTCACGGGCCGCTTGGCCGCCGCGGGCGCCGAGGTCGTCATGGCCGTGCGCAATCGCGAGCAAGGGCAGCGGGCGCTCGATGAGCTTCGGGCGCAGAATCCGGATGCGAACCTCCGCCTGCTCGACCTCGACCTTGCCTCGCTCGCGAGCGTGCGCTCGGCCGCGCAGAGCCTGCTCGATGACGACCGCGCGCTCGACATCCTCATCAATAACGCCGGCATCATGGCCGTGCCGGATCGGCGCGAGACGGCCGACGGCTTCGAGTTGCAGTTCGGGAGCAACCACCTGGGCCCCTTCGCCCTGACCGGCCTGCTGCTGCCGGCGCTGCAGCGCGCCGAGGCACCGCGCGTGGTGTCGACCGCCAGCATCGCGGCGAACGCCGGACGCTGGCAGTGGGACAACCTGCAGGCCGAGAAGAAGTACAGCGCCTGGGGTGCGTACGGGCTCTCGAAGCTGTCGAACCTCGTGTTTGCGCGCGAGCTGCAGCGCTTGAGTGACCTCAACGC
>JBJOPU010000174.1:0-4032 GCA_046050505.1 Actinomycetota bacterium | reverse complement strand
TCCACCGATCACCGCCAGAAGGCTTGAGGTGAACTGCTGCCACAGCCCCGTGACCATCGCAAGACCGATGAGCATGAGCAGGGCACCGCCGATGATGTTGATGATCCGGATGTTGCGCTTGAGCCAGTCGGTCGCCCCGGCCACCCAGCGGAAGCCGAGGGCCACGAGCAAGAACGGCACCCCGAGCCCGAGGCAGTAGGCCAAGCCGATGATCGCGGCCCGCGCGATATCGCCCTCGTTGATGACGAGAGCGTTGACGGCGATGAGCGTGGGGCCAATGCACGGCGCCCAGCCGAGACCGAACACGATGCCGAGCAGCGGGGCGCCGCCGAGACCCGTGGCGACCTGGATGCGCGGCGCGAGCGAGCGCTGCAGAAACGACACCTGCCCAATGAACACGAGGCCCATGAGCATGACGATGACGCCCGCGATGCGCGTGATGAGGTCGATCCAGGGCAGCAGGAGCAGGCCCGCGGTCGCGAAGACGATCGAAAAACTCACGAAGACGACGCTGAAGCCCAGCACGAAGAGGGCCACGCCCAGCAGCAAGCGACCGCGCTTCTGCTCGAGCTCGGCGCTGCTCGTCACACCGCCGATGTAGGCGAGGTAGCCGGGCACGAGCGGCAACACGCACGGCGAGGCGAAGGCGAGAAACCCGGCGGCGAGCGCGATCGGCAGCGCGAGCAGCAGGTTGCCACTCAGCACGATCTCGCCGATGGGGTTGACGGCCGTGGCAAGGGAGCCGGCGAGCGCGCTCACGAGGCTTCGGCGAGCACGTCGGAGATCATCGAGCGCAACACGCTCGGTTCACTCACGAGGCCCGAGATGCGCGCGGCAACGCGGCCCTGCTGGTCGAGCACGAGCGTCGTGGGGGTCGCGGCGGGCCCGACCTGACCCGCGAAGGCGAGCCGAACGCTGCCATCGTTGACGTCGAGAATCGAGGGATACGTCACCCCAAACTCTTCGGCGAACGACAGAGCCGTGGGCGCTTGATCCAAGATGTTGACGCCGAGAAAACTCACCCCGTCGGGGGCGAACTGCTGCGCGAGCGCCTCGAGGTCGGGGGCTTCGAGACGGCAGGGCGGGCATCCGGCGTACCAAAAGTTCACGACGAGCACGTCGCCGCGATAGTCATCGCTCGAGACGGTGTCGCCCGACTCGATCTCGCCAGAGAAGGTGATGGGCTCGCCGCGGTCAGCCTCGGCGACGACCGTGTAGGCCCCGTCGCCCGAAATGTAGCCCTGGCCGGTGCCCTCGCGGTACTGGCTCGCGAGGTCGTCGTTCGCGGTGCATCCGGTGAGCACAGCGGCGCTGACGAGAGCGATTGCCACGAAAGCTGTGCGAGCAGTGCGCGTGGTCACACTGCCCCCAAGTCGGTGGCATCGGCGAGCAGCTCAGCCCCGCGCTCTTGATAGCCGACCTCGACGAAGCGTCCATCGACGACGGCGAAGGTCGTGATGCTCGAGAGTGAGCAACGCCGCTTGCGGGGGTCGTGGTGCAAAGCCTCGCCCGCGAGCGCGCGATGGGCCATCCAAATCGGCAACTGGTGGCTGACCATCACGACCTCACCCGCGTCGACGGCACCGTGTGCGTCGTGCATGGCAGCAATCATGCGCGCCGCCACATCAGCGAAGGGTTCGCCCCAGCTCGGCACGCGCGGGTTGCGCAGCAGGTGCCAATTGCGCGGATCGGCGATCGTGCGCGCGTTCATGCGCTTGCCCTCAAAACGGTTGGTGGGCTCGATGATGCGAGGCTCAGTGCGAATGTCGAGCCCAAATGCCTCGGCCCACGGGGCCGCTGATTCTTGCGCTCGCTGCAGGGGGCTGGCATAGAGCGCCGTGACCGGATGCCCCGCCAAACCCGTGACCGCCGCGGCAGCCATGCGGTGCCCGAGGTCGCTGAGCCCGAAGCCCTCGAGTCGCCCGTAGAGAACGTGGCAGGGGTTGTGCACCTCACCGTGGCGCACGAGGTGAACGAGGTCGGCCGGCATGCCGCCAGTCTAGAGTTCGGTGGCATTGCGACCGCTGAGAGCGCCACCCAGCCTCCCGCGCCCCGGAGAGCGCTACCCCGCCGGTAGACTCGACCCTCGTGACTCGACCCGTGGTATCTCAGCTCTCCGCTCTCCCCGACGGCCCCGTATCGGTGGCCGGGTGGGTCGAGACCGTTCGCGACCAGAAGAAGGTGCAGTTCGTCATCCTGCGCGACGAGTCGGGAGCGCTGCAACTGGTCAACCCGGCCACTCGCGACCTTGAGGCTGACGCCTCCCCCGACGAGCAGGCCGCAGCCGCTCTCACCGAGACTCTCGGTGCCCTCGCGCACGGCACGATGATCCGCGTCACGGGCGAGCTCAAGCACGACGAGCGCGTGAAGCTCGGCGGCCTCGAGGTCAAGATCGCCACGCTCGAGGTCGTGAGCGAGGCGCTGCCCGAGACGCCCATCGCCGACGACTCGAGCCTCGACAAGCGCCTCGACTGGCGCTTTCTTGACTTGCGTCGCCCCGAGGCGAGCCTCATCTTCAAGATTCAGACGACGTTCGAGCACGCGTTGCGCACCTGGTGGGTCGAGCGCGACTTCATCGAAATCCACACCCCCAAGCTCATGGCCAGTGCCTCCGAAAGCCGGGCCGAACTCTTCGAGATGGAGTACTTCGACACGAAGGCCTACCTCGCGCAGAGCCCGCAGTTCTTCAAGCAGATGGCCCAGCCGGCCGGCTTTGGCAAGGTCTTCGAGATCGCCCCGGCCTTCCGCGCCGACCCGTCATTCACCTCGCGCCACGCCACCGAGTTCACGTCGATTGACGCCGAGGTCAGCTGGATCGACTCGCACGAGGACGTCATGCAGATGCACGAGCAGTTGCTCGTTGCCGGATTCACCGCGGTTGTCGAGAAGCACGGTGCTGCGATTGAGGCCGCATTCGGCGTCGAGGTGAGCGTGCCGACGACGCCGTTCCCGCGCATCCCGCTCGCCGAAGCACGTCGGATTGTGGCCGAGGGCGGATACGAGATTCCGCGTGCCGATGGCGACCTCGACCCCGAGGGCGAGCGTCGCTTGAGCGCGTGGGTCAAGGCGAACCACGGCAGCGACTTCGTGTTCGTGACCGACTACGCCACGGGAATTCGCCCGTTCTACCACATGCGTCGCGAGGGCGACCCGACGATCACGAACAGCTACGACCTGCTCTACAACGGCACGGAGATCTCGACCGGTGCTCAGCGCGAGCACCGCATCGACGTCCTCATCGCGCAGGCGCGAGAGAAGGGTCTTGAGCCCGAAGAGCTCGAGTTCTACCTTGACTTCTTCCGCTACGGCGTTCCGCCGCACGGCGGATTTGGCATGGGCCTCGCGCGCGTGCTCATGCTCATGCTGGGGCTCGGGTCGATCCGCGAGACGACCTACCTGTTCCGCGGACCGACCCGGCTGCTGCCCTAAGGGGCTTAGGTCAGGTCGACGACCGTGGCGCCGCCGGCGCCCTTCATGACCGACTCGACGGCGCTCTTCGCCGAGGCCTTGGCCACGTAGTTCTCGCTCACGGCAAGCGTTTGGCCATTGGCCGAGACGATGCGCCAGAAGTAGGGCTGCTTCTCGCTCTTGCCCTTGACGATCTCGAACTTCATTGTTCACTCCTGTCTGTGGGCGACTCCGGGTGCCGCCTCTCTCGCGATGCTAGAGGGGTGAGCCGAACGGCACCAGATGCGCGGGCGCTTTAGACCGAGAAATCGGGCCGGATGCCCCACCCCGTGTACTGCTCAAGGCGCGCCATGAGGGTCAAGGCCTGCAGCCGCGCGTGGTCATCGCTCATCGACGAGTAGACGTCGATGGCCAGGGGCGGCGGCTCGCCAAACTTGGGAATCTCGATCTCGACCCACGCACCGCTCTGGTACCCCTCGCCGTCGAGGGGAACGAAGGGACGCATCGTGCGCTGCCGCTCGACGGGGCGGTCGACGGCTAGAGCGACGATGGAGAGGGCATCCAGCTTCGTCACGGCGCTCATGACCACGATGGTCGCGCAGTACTCCGCGGGCGGCGCAGGGC
>JBJOPU010000173.1:0-4035 GCA_046050505.1 Actinomycetota bacterium | reverse complement strand
GCGCGCACCTACGAGTCGATCAAGGGCGCCAAGCGCGCAATCGTGCACTTCTACAACTCGACGAGCGTGCTGCAGCGAGAGGTCGTGTTTCGCACCGACGTCGAGGGCGTGAAAGAAATCGCGCTGCAAGGTGCCCGCTGGTGCCAGCAATACGAGGCGACGGTGCCCGAGACCGAGGTCTTCTACGAGTACAGCCCCGAGAGCTACACGGGCACCGAGCTCGAGACGGCGCTCGAGATCTGCAACGCCGTCATTGAGCAGATCGCGCCGACGCCCGATCGTCAACTCATCATCAACCTGCCGGCGACGGTCGAGATGGCGAGCCCCAACGTCTACGCCGACTCGATCGAGTGGATGAATCGGCACCTTGCCCGCCGCGACTCGGTGATTCTCAGCCTGCACCCCCACAACGACCGCGGCACGGCCGTCGCCGCCGCGGAGCTCGGCTACATGGCCGGAGCCGACCGCATCGAAGGCTGCCTCTTCGGCAATGGCGAGCGCACGGGCAATGTTGACCTCGTTGCGCTCGGCATCAACCTCTTCACCCAGGGCATTGACCCGCACCTCGACTTCAGCGACCTCGACGAGATCAAGCGCACGGCCGAGTACGCCAACCAACTCAAGGTGCACGAGCGCAGCCCCTGGGCCGGTGACCTCGTCTACACGGCCTTCAGCGGCAGCCACCAAGACGCCATCAAGAAGGGCTTTGAGGCGATGGCTGCCCAGGCAGCGGCCGAGGGCAAGCATGTTGACGAGCTCGTGTGGGGCGTGCCCTACCTGCCCGTCGACCCGAAAGACCTCGGCCGCACCTACGAAGCCGTCATTCGCGTCAACTCGCAGTCGGGCAAGGGTGGCGTTGCCTACCTGCTCAAGGCCGACCACGCGCTCGACCTTCCGCGCAAGCTGCAGATCGAGTTCAGCGGCGTGGTGCAGGCCAAGACCGACGCCGAGGGTGGCGAGGTCACGAGCGAGCAAATCTGGGAGATCTTCCAAGACGAGTACTTGCCCTCGCCCAACCCCGACGCCAAGTGGGGCCGCTTCGAGCTGCTCTCGACGCGCACGGCGAGCGACATGACCGGCAC
Organism: Actinomycetota bacterium; assembly: GCA_046050505.1. Taxonomy (GTDB): domain Bacteria; phylum Actinomycetota; class Actinomycetes; order Actinomycetales; family Microbacteriaceae; genus Microcella. The sequence goes on along the minus strand of JBJOPU010000173.1, from coordinate 2,953 downwards.
GACCCAGTTGACGGCCACGCTGCGCGACGGAGAGGAGATCGCCGCGATTGCGGCGACCGGCAACGGTCCGATCGCGGCATTCCTCAGCATGATGCAAGGTCAAGGCATCGCCATTCGCCTCTTCGATTACGTCGAGCACGCACTGAGTGCGGGCGGGGATGCCCACGCGGCCTCGTACGTCGAGCTCGAGGTCAACGGCCGCACCCTGTGGGGCGTGGGCATCGACCCCGACATCTCGACCGCGTCACTCAAGGCCGTCGTGTCGGCCGTGAACCGCGCGATTCGGCTCGAAAGCCCCGACCGCACTCTGGTGAGCGCGAGCTAGCCAGCCGTCGTTTCCGCCCACTCGGCGAACCGGATGCCCGGCCCGGGCACTCCGGTGGTGTGCAACCCTGCGCGGTAGGCGCCGACGAGCTTGCCGGGCGCACGCCACTCGACGACCCGGCGCGCCGCGGCCTCGGGTGTGGCGCCCCGCGCGGCCAGCCACTGCCGAGCGAGCTCGGCCATGGGTAGCGACTCGGGGCCGCCGAGGTCTTCGACTCGGCCGTGCGCGGGTGCCGCCTGCACGAGCTCCACGAGTCGTGCCGCCACGGCATCGGTGCTGATCGGCTGAAACGGAACATCGAACGTCGTCACGCGAGGCAGGCGACGTTGCGCGCGGAAGAATCCCGCGACGAAGTCGTGAAACTGGGTGGCGCGCAGAATCGTGTGCGGCACACCCGAGTCAGCAACCAGCTGCTCGCACGCGAGCTTGGCGCGGTAGTAGCCGAGCGGCACGGCGTCGACGCCCACGATCGACAGGTACACGAGGTGCTGCACGCCCTCGGTATGGGCGGCCTCGAGTAGGTGTTGGGTGGCGCGAACATCCGACCGCCGATTGGTCGCGAGGTGCAGCACGGTGTCGACGCCACTGAGTGCCGCGGCCACGCCAGCGCCCGACTGCAGTTTGGCGACGACGTGATCGGCTCCGGGCCGGCGGCTCAGGATGCGCGGCTCGACGCCGGCCGCGCGCACAGCGTCGACGGTGGGCCGGCCCAGGGTTCCCGTGCCGCCGGTGATCAACAAAGTCACAGCAGAATCCTCCTCGAACGTTAGCCGCGCGACTGACTCGCGCCAGGAATGGGGGAGCGGCGGCGGGTGCGGGGCTCCGTGCCAACCACAGGAATCGACGACGTGGTCGGGTGCAAATGGATGACACCCGTAGCCGTCGTGACCGTGCGCCCGCGTTCGACCGCGGCCTCGGTTTCCGCATCAGCACGACTGCGCTTCGGCAGGCTGGGCAGCTTGGGCAACCGCGTGATCGCGCGTTGTTCGGGCAGGCTCCAGCCGAAGAGCACCGAGGCCACGCGAACCCCAAAGGTCAGGGCCACGCCGATGATGCCCGCAACGAGCACGTCGACGTCAAGAGCGAGCAGCACCGCGATGGTGCCCGAGCCCGCCGCCGCGGCAACGGCGTAGAGCGAACCGACGTGCATGAGCGCGATGGGCAGATTGAGCAAGAGGTCGCGCAAGATCGACCCGCCCACGGCCGCCAGCACGCCGACGAACACGGCCGCAACTTCGGGCAGGCCGAGAGCGAGCGCTTTCGTCGTGCCGATGGCGCCGAAGAGCCCGATCGTCAGGGCATCGAGCACGGTGATGAAGCGATTGAGCCGTCGAAACACCCGCTCGAGCAACATGCCGAGCAACGCCGCGCCGGTCGCAACAACGACGTACCAGTTCGACTGCAGGGGAGCGAGTGGCACATCGAGCAGCAAATCGCGCAAGAGACCGCCGCCGAACCCGACGACGATGCCGATGATGGCGACGCCGAGCCAGTCAAGCCGGCGGTCGCGAAACTGAGCCGCGAAGAGCGCACCTTGCAGCGCGCCGATTCCGACCGCGAGCAAGTCGACCCAGAGGGGGATTACGAAGACCTCGTCCACGAGGTCCATTCTCGTGGTGGATGCCCTCCGCTCCGTCATCCGCGTGTGAACCCCGCGCGGCTCCTGTTCGTGTCACTCGCACCCAAAGTGCTAGACTCTCTTCAGGTCACCCTGACTTTAACAACGGGTAACGCGGCAGAACACGATCGAGCGGAAGGAGCATCCATGACCAGCACGACAGCGATTGGGCTCGCCGTCTCAACGGTGATCTTCGCGCTGCGTGCCGACGAGGCCGGGGCGCCGCAAGTGTGGCTTCCGCTCGTGCGGCGCACGCGCGAGCCGTTCTTCCAGCGCTGGGCGCTGCCCGGCGGCATGGTGCTGACTGACGAGAGCCTCGAAGGTGCCGCGCGCCGCAACCTCGGCGAGACCACGCGCCTCGAGCCGACCTACCTCGAGCAGCTCTATGCCTTCGGCGATGTCGACCGTTCGCCCGACCAACGCATGGTCTCGATCGTTTACTGGGCGCTCGTGCGACCCGATGAGGCCGAGCGAGTATCGCTCGGTGACAATGTGCGCTGGTTCGCGGCCGATGACCTGCCCGATTTGGCCTTCGACCACAACCTCATCGTCGACTACGCGCTCTGGCGCTTGCGCACGAAGATGGAGTACTCGCGCATCGCCCACGCCTTCCTCGGCCCGCGGTTTACCCTCGCCGAGCTGCGCGAGGTCTACGAGGCCGTGCTTCAGAAGCCGCTCGACCCCGCCAACTTTCGCCGCCAGATGGAGACGAGCGGCGTCATCGAACCCACGGGCGAGGTCGTCACGGGCGGCCGCCACCGCCCACCGCGCCTTTATCGCTACACGGGCGACGTCGAACTCGTTGACGCTGGCCCCCTGACCAAGTCCCCACCATCCCGCACCATCGCACCCGCAAGGATCTCGGCATGACCACCATCGACGCCTCCGTCGCCACGACCATCCGCCTCATCACGAACGGGCAGGCGCCGGGCGAGACCTGCACGCCCGAGCTCGACCAGGGACCGTGGGCGTTTGACGCGACGCCCGGCTACGGCCCCGGCTCGTCGATG
>JBJOPU010000172.1:0-4036 GCA_046050505.1 Actinomycetota bacterium | reverse complement strand
GCCAGTACGACCTGACCCGCGGCCGCATCGTTTATCGCTACAAGTAACCGTTTCGCCGGATAAGGAACGGCCCGGGGATCCACCCGGCGCACGAGGCCAGCGAGAGAGAAGAACACCATGAAGGTCAACCCCAGCGTCAAGCCCATCTGCGACAAGTGCAAGGTCATCCGTCGTCACGGCAACGTGATGGTCATTTGCGAGAACCCGCGGCACAAGCAGCGCCAAGGCTAAAGCCTCGTCGCTTTTTGCGCCCCGCCCTGCGTTCATGGGCGAACTGAGCAGGCTCAGTTCGCCGCCAACGCCAGGGCCCTGAAGACTCACAACTGAATACGTAATCGAGGCAGTTCCAGAACCCGCGGATGCGGGGGACACCCAGGGCGAGAGGCCCTGGCACCGGTTCTGCTCCACACCTCTCACCCACCTGAAGGAGCCATCATGGCCCGTCTTGCCGGAGTGGACATTCCGCGCGATAAGCGCGTGGAAATCGCCCTCACCTACATCTATGGAGTCGGACGCACGCGTTCGACCGAAACCCTTGTCGCCACGGGTATCGACCCCAACGTGCGCGTCAAAGACCTGACCGACGACCAGCTCGTCGCTCTGCGTGACCACATCGAGGGCACCTACAAGGTCGAGGGTGACCTCCGCCGTGAGGTTGCTGCCGACATCCGCCGCAAGGTTGAGATCGGCTCCTACGAGGGCATTCGCCACCGTCGTGGCCTCCCCGTGCGCGGTCAGCGCACCAAGACCAACGCGCGTACCCGCAAGGGCCCGAAGCGCACCGTCGCCGGCAAGAAGAAGGCGCGCTAGTCCGGCCCCGCCGCGACCCGCGCAATCTACAGGTTTAGGAGAAGACCATGGCAGCACCGAAGTCGGCCGCGCGCAAGCCCCGCCGCAAAGAGAAGAAGAGCATCGCCGTCGGCCAGGCTCACATCAAGTCAACGTTCAACAACACGATCGTGTCGATCACCGACCCGACCGGCGCTGTGATCAGCTGGGCCTCGTCGGGCCAGGTTGGATTCAAGGGCTCGCGCAAGTCGACCCCGTTCGCCGCTCAGCTCGCCGCCGAGTCGGCCGCGCGTCAGGCGCAAGAGCACGGCATGAAGAAGGTTGACGTCTTCGTCAAGGGCCCGGGCTCGGGTCGCGAGACGGCGATCCGCTCGCTGCAGGCCGCAGGCCTTGAGGTCGGCTCGATCAGCGATGTGACGCCCCAGGCGCACAACGGCTGCCGCCCGCCCAAGCGCCGTCGCGTCTAACCGCTGGAGTTGGCGGTGAGGCCCAGCACTGGGCCTCACCGCACCACCCGGTTCATCGACCGTCATGGTCGTCGAACGGGGGCACGACCTGCACCACTCGATCTTCGATAACTCAACACACTCGACGAGCCAGCCACTCGTCGCGCCACAAGTGTCATATGGCGGACACTTTGCCGAAAGGAATCAACAGTGCTCATCGCACAACGTCCCACGCTGACCGAGGAGAACGTCTCCGAGTTCCGGTCCCGGTTCATCATCGAGCCGCTGGAGCCCGGTTTCGGCTACACCCTCGGTAACTCGCTTCGCCGCACGCTGCTCTCGTCGATTCCCGGGGCTGCCGTGACGAGCATCCGTATCGACGGCGTTCTTCACGAGTTCAGCACCATCGCTGGGGTGAAAGAAGACGTCACCGAGATCATCCTCAACGTCAAGAACCTTGTCGTCTCAAGCGAGCACGACGAGCCGATCACCGCTTACCTGCGCAAGCAGGGTGCGGGTGAAGTCACGGCCGCTGACATCTCGGCTCCCGCGGGCGTCGAGATTCACAACCCCGAGCTCGTCATCGCGACCCTGAACGACAGCGCCAAGTTCGAGCTCGAGCTCACTATCGAGCGTGGCCGCGGGTACGTCAGCGCGACGCAGAACCGCAGCGAGTTCAGCGAGGCCGGCCAGATTCCGGTCGACTCGATCTACTCGCCCGTGTTGAAGGTGACCTACCGCGTCGAGGCGACTCGTGCCGGTGAGCGTACTGACTTCGACCGTCTCGTTGTCGACGTTGAGTCGAAGCCGGCGATCACGCCTCGCGACGCAATTGCGTCGGCTGGCCGCACGCTCGTTGAGCTGTTCGGTCTCGCGCGCGAGCTGAACACGCAGGCCGAGGGCATCGAGATCGGCCCCGCGCCGGTCGACGCGGTGTTGTCGACCGAGCTCTCGATGCCGATCGAAGACCTCGACCTCTCGGTGCGCAGCTACAACTGCCTCAAGCGCGAGGGCATCAACACGGTCAGCGAGCTTGTCGCGCTGTCTGAGACCCAGCTGATGAACATTCGCAACTTCGGCCAGAAGTCGGTCGACGAGGTGAAGGACAAGCTCGTCGAAATGGGTCTTTCGCTCAAGGACGCGGTTCCCGGGTTCGATGGCGCTCACTTCTACGGCGGCTACGACGACGAGGAGAGCTAGGACGCTCCGCGATCCTTCTTGCTCCCCCTCTCTTCTCTGATACGAAAGAACACACACCATGCCTCAGCCCACGAAGGGACCCCGCCTCGGCGGCGGACCCGCACACGAGCGCCTTCTTCTCGCGAACCTCGCGACGGCGCTGTTTACGCACAAGCGCATCACGACGACCGAGACGAAGGCCAAGCGTCTTCGCCCGCTCGCCGAGCGCCTCATCACGTTCGCCAAGCGTGGTGACCTGCACGCCCGTCGTCGGGTCATGACGGTCATTCGCGACAAGAGCGCCGTGCACGAACTCTTCACCGAGATCGCGCCGCTCGTTGCCGAGCGTGAGGGTGGCTACACCCGCATCACGAAGGTCGGCTACCGCAAGGGCGACAACGCCCCCATGGCGGTCATCGAGCTCGTGCTCGAGCCGGTCAGCCCCAAGGCCACGAGCGCCAAGAAGACCGCCGCGGCTGCCGCGCCGGCCAAGAAGGCGCCCGTTGCTGAGGTCATCGCTGATGAGCCCGTTGCCATCGAGTCCGTTGCTGACGAGGTCGTTGTTGACGAGGTCGTTGTTGACGAGGTCGTTGTTGACGAGGCGGCAGCGGTCGAGGTCGTTGCCGACGACGCTACTGAGGTCGCGGCGGCTGATGACAGCGCTGCTGCCGACGACTCGGCTGACGAGGCCAAGTAGTCCCGATCGGTCACGATCCCGTTACGGCCCTCGCTCTTCGGAGCGGGGGCCGTACGATTTTGGCGTGGCCGAATCCTTACCACCCCTTCGGGATCGCGTGTCCGCCCCTCTGCCGGCGATGATGCCCGACGGCCCGGCGGGCATCCACTGGCGCGCTCTTTCCGTCGACGACGCACGGGTGATCACCGAGCTGTGCGAGCGCATCAGTGTGCGCGACCACCCCACGTGGAGTGAGTCGCTCGACGAGATGCACGAGCAGCTGACCCACTCGTGGGTCGACCCGTCGCGAGATGGCGTGGTGGCGGTCGACGCCGATGGCACCGCCGTGGGCTGGGGGCTCGTGGTCGCTCCGCCTGACCCGGAATCCCTGGTTCGCGTCATCCTGTTTGGCGGAGTCGCGGTCGAGCACCGCGGGCGCGGCATCGGTCGAGAGCTTCTCACCTGGCAACATGAGCGCGCCCGCCAGATGCTCGCCGCGAGCGACGCTGCCCTGCCGGCCTGGGTGCTCAGCTATGCCGCTGACCTCGCGCCCGAGCATGGGCGTCTGCTGCAGCGTCTCGGCTTCGAACCCGCGCGCTACTTCACGACTCTCGAAGCAGACCTCGCGCGCGCGAGTGCTCCGGTTGACCTTCCTGACGGTGTACGGGCCGTTCCGTTTGATGCGTCTCTCAGCGAGGCCGTGCGGGCGGCGAAGAACGCGGCGTTCGCCGACCATTGGGGAAGCCAGCCCTCGACTCGCGAGGCCTGGGAGTCGATGCACGGCCTCTCGAGCTTTCGCGCCGATCTCTGCCGTGTCGCTCTCGTGGGCGACGAGGTGGTCGGATTCGTCATCACCGAAATCAATGAAGACGACTGGGAGCGCGGTGGGTCGCGCTCCGGGTACATCGGACTCGTCGGCACGGTACGTGACTGGCGGGGCCGCGGA
>JBJOPU010000171.1:0-4057 GCA_046050505.1 Actinomycetota bacterium | reverse complement strand
GAGCAGCGACGGCTACTCGCCCGCCGACATCGAATTCGCCGCGCGCTCGGCGTCACAGTCGGCGCTCGAGCAGTCGGTGTTCGGGGCACCCGGGGCGGGCATCCGGGGGCCATCGACGTCGGACTACGTGACGGCGATCGCGCGAACTCGCGCCACGGTGTCGGCCGAGGTAGCGAGCGAGTTCCGCGACGACATCGCGGCCCTCGCTCGCACCTAGGTGGAAGTTACTCCGAGGCGGTCTTTGCCGGCGCCTTCACGAACAGCAGCATGATGCCGCCCACGAGCAGCACGAACGTGATGCCGAGAATGCCGTAGAGGGTTTGGTTGCCAGCGGCGACGATCAGGATGCCCCACAGCAGTGACGCGATCCACCCAGCAGCGCGGCCGGTGGTGGCGTAGAGGCCGAAGACCTCACCCTCGCGGCCCGCAGGCGTGACGCGCGCGAGGAACGAGCGCGACGCGGCTTGCGCCGGGCCGACGAACGCGGCGAGCACAATTCCGACTGCCCAGAAGAGCCCGGCGCCCAGGTCGGCGAAGAAGAACACCACCAGGGTGCACGCCACGAGACCGAACACCGAGACGAGAATCACGCGCTTCGGGCCGAAGTGATCGTCGAGGCGACCCGCAAGGATCGTCGAGATACCGGCCACGATGTTGAGGGCGATGCCGAAGATGACCAGATCGGTGAAGCCAAAGCCGAACACGATGCCGGCAATGACCGATCCGAAGGTGAAGACAGCCGACAGGCCATCGCGGTAAACCGCGCTCGCGAGGAGGAACCAGAAGGTGGGCCGCGTCTCTTTGTAGAGGCGAATGACGCCCTTCACGAGCTCGACGTAGCTGCGGAAGAATCCGACCTTGGGAGCGGTCGTGAGCTTCGGGGGCTCCGGAACGCTGACGAAGATCGGGATCACGAAGATGATCGTCCAGACCGTGGCGCCGAGCGCGATGAACTGGAAGGTCGAGGCGGCATCGCCGTCGAGCACTCCGCCCAGGATCAAGCCAACGACAATCGTCAGCGCGACGATTCCGCCGAGGTAGCCGAAGCCCCACCCAAGGCCCGACACTTTGCCGATGGTCTTGGGCGTCGAGACCGAGATGAGCAGCGCGTTGTAGTTAACGCCGGCGATCTCGCCGAAGACGCTACCGATAGCGATGAGCGAGACGCCCATCCAGAACCATTGAGCGCCACCTGGTTGCACGAACGCGAGGCCCAGTTGGGCGACGATGAGGAGGGCCGTGAAGACAAACAGCTGGAGCTTCTGACGCCCCGCTCGGTCGGCACGCTGCCCGAGCACGGGCGCGAGCAAGAAGATCAGCGCGCCGGCGATTGTCACGCCGAAGCCCAAATAGCTGGCGAGTTGACCAAGAGCGGCTTCTTCGCCATCGGTTCCGACGAGGGCGGGGTCAATGAAGAAGGTGCTCGTCAAGTAGCTGGGCACCCACACGAAGGTGAGAAGCACGGTGTTGAAGGGCTGGGTCGCCCAGTCCCAGAAGGCCCACGCGAAGACACGCTTACGCGGTACGTCGAGCCCGTTCTGCAGGTCAAGACCCATGACGCCCACAGCGCCCGTGTTGGCCGTGACGGGAATGGACTTGTCGGTGGGGTGCTCGGGGGTGGATCCGACGCCGTTGTCGGCAGGCTTCTCAGTCATGCGCTCACGCTACCGCCCGGGGGTGAACACGGGGTAGCGCGAATCGGCGTCGGTTTCGCGAATCCGCCACCTGCGGGCAACCTGAGAATTGAGCCAGGGGCGCTCAAGTTTTTGGTGGTCGACTTGACAGCGAGCATCCCGAATCTGAAACTTGATACAGCGCGACTCAACCTTTCGCGCTCATGATCTGAAGAAGGAGCACCACCATGGCTCGTGCCGTTGGTATCGACCTCGGAACCACCAACTCGTGTGTATCCGTTCTGGAGGGTGGAGAACCCACCGTCATCGCGAACGCCGAAGGCTTCCGCACCACGCCGAGCGTTGTGGCCTTCACGAAAGACGGCGAGGTGCTCGTCGGCGAGACCGCGAAGCGCCAGGCCGTCACCAACGTCGACCGCACCATTGCCAGCGTCAAGCGCCACATGGGCACCGACTGGAAGCAAGAGATCGACGACAAGAAGTACACCGCGCAGGAGATCAGCGCCCGCATTCTGGCGAAGCTGAAGCGGGATGCGGAGCAGTACCTGGGCGAGAGCGTCACCGACGCCGTCATCACGGTGCCCGCCTACTTCAACGACGCCGAGCGTCAAGCCACGAAGGAGGCCGGCGAGATCGCGGGCCTCAACGTGTTGCGCATCATCAACGAGCCCACCGCCGCCGCGCTGGCGTACGGCCTCGACAAGGGTAAAGAAGACGAGCTCATCCTGGTCTTCGACCTCGGTGGCGGAACCTTCGACGTGAGCCTGCTCGAAGTGGGCAAAGACGACGACTTCAGCACCATCCAGGTGCGAGCGACGGCCGGCGACAACCGCCTCGGCGGCGACGACTGGGATGCCCGCGTGGTCGACTACCTCGCGAAGCGGTTCAAGGAGTCGACGGGCGTCGACGTCAGCAACGACAAGATCGCGAAGCAGCGCCTCAAGGAGGCCGCGGAGCAGGCGAAGAAAGAGCTCTCGAGCTCGACGAGCACGAACATTCAGCTGCCGTACCTCTCGCTGACCGAGAACGGCCCCGCCAACCTCGACGAGACGCTCACGCGCGCCAAGTTTGAAGAGCTCACGAGTGACTTGCTCGACCGCACCAAGAAGCCGTTCAACGACGTCATCAAAGAGGCGGGCGTGAAGGTCGGCGACATCGCGCACGTCGTGCTCGTCGGTGGGTCGACGCGTATGCCCGCCGTCACCGAGCTCGTCAAGCAGCTCACCGGTGGCCGCGAGCCGAACAAGGGTGTGAACCCCGACGAGGTCGTCGCTGTGGGCGCTGCCCTGCAGGCCGGTGTGTTGAAGGGCGAGCGCAAAGACGTTCTGCTCATCGACGTGACCCCCCTGAGCCTCGGTATCGAGACCAAGGGCGGCATCATGACCAAGCTCATCGAGCGCAACACGGCGATTCCGACGAAGCGCAGCGAGACCTTCACGACGGCCGACGACAACCAGCCAAGCGTGGCCATTCAGGTCTTCCAGGGTGAGCGTGAGTTCACGCGCGACAACAAGAACCTGGGCACGTTCGAGCTCACGGGTATCGCGCCGGCTCCGCGGGGCATCCCGCAGATCGAGGTCACCTTCGACATCGACGCCAACGGCATCGTGCACGTCTCGGCGAAAGACAAGGGCACCGGCAAGGAGCAGTCGATGACCATCACGGGCGGCTCGTCGCTCGCGAAAGAAGACATCGAGCGCATGGTGCGTGAAGCCGAAGAGCACGCTGCTGAAGACAAAGAGCGTCGCGAGAAGGCCGAAGTGCGCAACAACTCTGAGCAGCTCGTCTACTCGATCGAGAAGCTCATCAAGGAGAACGACGACAAACTGCCCGACGACGTCAAGGGTGAGGTGCAGGCCGATGTGGATGCTCTCAAGACGGCGCTCGCCGGTGACGACGATGCCGCGGTGAAGACCGCGTTCGACACGCTCAACGTCTCGCAGACGAAGCTCGGCGAAGCCATCTACGCCGCCTCGCAAATGGAGCCGACTCCGTCAGACGATCAAGAGACGCCCGCGTCGAAGGATGATGACGTGGTCGACGCCGAGATCGTGGACGACGAAGACGACAAGCCGGCCGACGGTTCTGCCGACAAGGACGCCAAGTAGTCATGGCAGCCAAAGACCACGACGAGCCGCGCGACGAGCAGCACGAGCCGCTCGCCGACGATGGGGCATCGACCGACGCCCCGTCGAGCGACGACCTGTTCGCGGCGGAAGACGCTGACGTTGAGGTGTCAGAGACCGGCAACAGTCTTGACGCCGATATCGACCACATTCTCTCCGAGGCTGGGCAGCGCGAGATCGAGGAGTACCGCGATCGCGCCGCCCGCGCCGAGGCCGAACTGGCGAACTTTCGCACGCGCGTCGAACGCGACCGCGCCGCGAATCGTGAAGCCGTCATCGCTGATGTAATCCGCTCGT
>JBJOPU010000170.1:0-4067 GCA_046050505.1 Actinomycetota bacterium | reverse complement strand
TGGCCTGCGCTGGAAGCCTGCGTCGGGTGACCGCTTTCAGATCGACCGCCACGAGTTCGACGCCGATGTCTTCACGATCAGCGAGCTCACGATCGAAGCGCATGAGTACCCCACGGGAACCGCGCTCGGGTTCAACGGCACGACCGAATGGGCACTCGACTCGGTCGACGTTGACGACGCCCTGTGGTTGCCGCGCGAAGATCAACTGCGCGATCTGTTGCGCACAGCCTTTCGGCAGCTCGATCGCACCGACGATGGTTACCGCGTGACGATCGAGCTCGATGGCGCCGAACGCACCGTCGACAACGTGTCGGCACCCGAGGCCTATGGCCTCGCCTTGCTCGTGTTGCTCGAGCGCGTTGCCGACTAGCCCCCGCGCTCGCTACCCCGACCCGAATACGCTGACACCGTGTCTGACCACGCCGCTTCTGATCCTGCAGGCCCTGACCCGACAGGCCCTACCGAGCCGCTCGACGTCATCGTGGTCGGGGCGGGCATCGCCGGACTCGTCGTGGCGCGCGAGCTCGTCTTGCACGGCCATCGCGTGCGCGTGCTCGAGGCGTCGTCGCGCGCGGGCGGGCAGGTGCAGGCCGCGGTGCTCGATGGCATCACGATTGACGTCGGCACGGCGGAGTTTTCGCTCGACGACGGTGTCGTCACCGGATACCTGCAGCGCATGGGTCGCACGCCTCGGGTGCAGTCGCCGCTCGTCGAGCGCCGCTGGCTACACACTGCGGCCGGCGAGACGCTTCCGCTTCCGGTGCCGAGCCTTCTGGGTATTCCGACGATCACGATGTCCGACGATGTGACCAGCATCGTTGGTCGTCGAGCCGGGTGGCGCGGACTCGTGGATGCCCTGCTGCCCGGCCCCGTCGGGGCCACCGCCCCCACCCTGGGTGCGCTCGTGCGGCGGCGCATGGGCGACGGCGTGCTCGAGCGACTCGTCGCCCCCGTCGTCGAGGCCGTGCGGGGCGAGCACCCTGACGCGGTGCCGTTGACTGCCGTGCCGGGCCTCGCCCACCATCTCTTGCGCGAGAACTCGCTCGGTCGAGCCGTGGCGCGCATGCGGCTCGAGGGTGATGACGACGGCGTCATCGACCAGTCCGTCGGTGCGCTCGACGGCGGCATGCACACGCTCGTCGAGGCCCTGCTCGCCGACCTCGACCGCTTCGGCGTGCCGATTGAGTACGGCGTGCGGGTCGCCGAGGCGCTCGTCGACCACGTGGTCATTGCCGCACCCGATGACTCGGCGGAGCCCGAGGTGCGTCACGGCCTCGTCGTCGTCGCCGCGCCCGAACTCGTGACGCGCGCGGAGACCGGGCGCGCCGACTCGCGCGCCGAGTGGGTGGCGACCCTCGTCATCGATGGCGATGCGCTCACGGGCAGCCCTCGAGATGCGGGCGTGCTCGTCGCTCGCGGTGGGGCGGTTACGGCGCGCACGCTCACCCACCTGAGCGCCCGATGGAACTCGCTGCGTGCGGCCGCCGATGGTCGCTCGATTGTGCGGCTGACCTATGACGAGGCTCCCGAGCTTGAGCAGGCGCGGGGTGATGCCGAAGTGCTGCTGGGCGTGAGCATCCCGCGCACCGCTGTTCTCGACCACGCGATCGTCTCGTGGATGCGCGCCGGCGCCGTGACGGTCGACGGAAGCATCGCGGTCGTGGGTGAGCACGTTGCCGGGCGCGAGTTGGGCCGGGTCATTGCTCAGGCACGATCGGTCGCCGAGTCGATCGGCGCGAGGCCCACCGAACCCTAGGGGCTGCCGTGCGTCAGGGCGACTCCCTGCACCCACGTGGGCAAGCGGACTACGCTGGGGGTGCTGCCGTGGCCCACCAGTCGATGCCGCGCAGCGTGAGGAGTGCGTCATGAGAGGCAAGATCCTGTTCGCCGCCGGCCTCGCCGTTGGCTACGTGCTGGGCACTCGTGCCGGCCGCGAGCGCTATGAGCAACTCAAGGGAGCCGTGAAGGGCTTCTGGAACGACCCGCGCGTGCAACAGCGCGTCGACCAGGTCGAAGACTTCGTCAAAGAGAAGGCGCCCGAGGTTGCCGAGTTCGTGACCGATGGCGCCAAGAACCTCGTGGGTCAGGTCACGGGTCGGGGCTCAACGGCCAAGCCGACGCCGGCGAAGCCGACCACGGCCAAGAAGCCTGCCACGAAGAGCGGCACCGCCTCGTCGTCATGAGCCAGACACCGTCGAGCGACCGCCGCGCACGGCGCGGCCTCTTTCAGCTCATCTCGGATATCCCGGGGCTCATTCGAGAGCTCATCGAGGCTGAGCTCGCGTCGCTCAAGGCCGAGATCGTCGGCAAGCTCAAGGCCGCGGGCATTGGCGCCGGTTTTCTCGTGACCGCGGGGGTGTTCGCGTTCTTCGCCACCCTCGTGTTGACCGCTGCCGGGGTGCTGGCGCTCGCGCTGGTGCTGCCGGCCTGGGCCGCGGCCCTCATCGTGGGTGGTGCCCTGTTGCTCTTGGCAGGCCTTGCCGCCGCGATTGGCGTCGGACAGTTGAAGCACGGGGTTCCCCCGGTACCCACCGACACCATTGAGAGTGTCAAAGAAGATGTTCGCGTCGTTCGCGGACTCAGAAAGCGAGGAGCATCATGAGCGACACGGTTGCCAACACGGTTGCGGCCACGCGGGCTCGTCTCGAGCAGACGCTTGACGCCATCGACGAAAAGCTTGATGTGAAGAAGCAGGCCGGCGAACTCGCGGGCCGCGTGCAGCGCTCGTACCGCGCAAACCCCGTGCCGTGGATCATCGGTGCCACCGCGGCGGCCGTGGTCGTTGCTGGTCTCGTCGTGTGGGCCGTCGTCAGCGACGACTAATCACGGCCCCCGATTATGACTCTCGCCTCGGCGGAGTCATCATGGAACCGATGGTATTTCTGCACGACGTCACAATCGAGCGCACGCCCACGGGTGTGCTGCCTGTCATCAAGCCACTCCGCGAATGGCGAGTTCTCGTTCCTCGCGGCGGTAAGTGGGGCGATGGTGTCGCGGCGCAATTGCGTGGGCTCGGCGCCACTCCGGTCATCGCTCCGCTCATCAACTTTGCGCCGACCGAGCACCCCGAACAATTGGCACTCGAGCTCGATGCTCTGCGCCGTGGCGCCTACGGCTGGCTCATCGTGACGAGCGCCACGACCGTCGATGTGCTCGTCGGCCTTGGAGTGCGGCTCGACCCCGCCACGCGCGTTGCGGCGGTCGGCGAGACCACGGCGCAGGCCTTGCAGTTGGCCGGGTACCCCGTCGACTTCGTGCCGAGCGATCACTCGGCGCGCGGTTTCGTGCGCGAGTGGCCGGGCTCATCCTCTGACGGCGGCGTTCTCGTTCCGCACAGCGACATTGCCGAGCCCACTCTCGTCAGCGGGCTCACGGAGCGAGGCATCGACGCGCGGTTCATCTCCGCGTACCGCACGGTCGGAGTGAGCGCGCCCGAGGCGGTCGTGACCGACATCGCCTCGGGCGAGATTCACGCCCTGATCGTGAGCTCGGGCAGTGTTGCCCGTCAGATCGCGGCACAGTTCGCACCATTGCCGCCGAACACCGTCATCGTGTGCATTGGTCCGCGCACCGCGTTCGACGCGCGGGCGGCAGGGCTCACGGTGCACCGCATCGCTGATGAGCGATCAACTCCCGCGCTCGTGCGCGCGCTCGCTGAGTATGCGATGAATCCCAACGACAGCGCGCCGCCGGTTGTTGCGTAAGGCCTAACCCACCAGCAGGGCAACAATCGCGATGAGCGGGGGAATCCCCTGCGCGGCTGCGATCGGCAGCGTGCGGCGCGGAGCCGTGGCCGCGAGCGCCGCGCCCGCGAGGGCCATGACCGAGCATCCCGCAACCACGACCGCAACGCCGATGGGCGAACTCGCATCGAGCACGACGAGCACGATGCCGACGAACACGACAATCGCGAGCCCGAGGTTGTAGAGCCCCTGGTTCACGGCGAAGAGCCGCAACGGCGCCGAGTCGGCTTCGGGGCGCACGCCAAAGACGCGCCGGCCCACGGGCAGGCGAAACAGAATGCTCTCGAGCACGAAGAACGCCACGTGCAGCGTTGCCGCCATGCC
>JBJOPU010000169.1:0-4084 GCA_046050505.1 Actinomycetota bacterium | reverse complement strand
GCGTGGGCCTTGCGCCTCAACGACCCGAGCGGAATCGGCTCAACGAACGATGCTGCCTATTGGGGCGCTGCGCTGGTGATCGTGGGAGCAGCCGCGGCGGTGTGGTCGCGAATGTCGTCTCTCGCGATTCCTGCCGTCACGGCGGCGGGGCTCGTGCCCGTCGGCGCCGCATTCATCACGGGATACGTCGTGGGCGAGCTGCTGCCCACCCTGAGCGGAGGAGCCACGGCGGCCGCAGCGATCGCCGCGATCATCGTGTCGGCACTGTCGTGGTTGATCGTTCCTCGCTCGCGCACGACTGCTCGACGGGGCGCGCAGATCGTGGCGCTCGTGGTGGGGGCGAGTGCATCGACTCTCGCAATGGCGAGCATTCTCGAGGTTGACCCGCAGGCCCGCTATTCACCGGTGATCATGGGCCTCGTGGTGGCCAGCGCCGCCCTCCTGCACGTCGTCACGCTCAACCGTGATGTCGATCGTGCTCGTGCGGCCGGCGCACGACGCGCGCTCGATACCCTCGCATTCGGCGCGATTGGGTCGGGTGCCGCACTCGCCGCGATCGTCGGAGCCGTCGTGTCGGCCGCACGATTCGACCAAGACCGACTGATCGTGAGTGCACCGCTCATCGCGTCGACGCTCGTTGCGGTTCTGGCAGAACAAACGTGGCAGCGGCTGTCGCGCGAGAAGTCCGTGCGCACCTCCGCCGCTTCAGCCACCATTACGGCGGGCACGTTGGTCGCGGTATCCGGTGGCATGGCGGCGATTGTGGCAATTGCCGCGTTTGTCGAAGCCGGCACGCAGGGCTTTGAGGCCATTCCGCTGGCGATCACCGACCCCGTGACCTCGGGCGAACCGACCACGATCGCGGCCATCGCCTCACTCGCTCTCGCCCTCGGCATCATTGCTCTCAGCTGGGCCACCCTCGGGGTTCTGCTGCGCCGGGCACGCGCGCTGACGCTCATCGGCGGCATCGTCGCCGTCGCCGCGGTTCCCCTCCTGCCCGCGTGGTGGCTCGTCATGCTCGTGTTCGCCGTGCTCGCGGTGGGTGCGGCCGTCGGCCTGCACCTCGCGAAGCGCGTGTCGTCGACGGATGCTCGCCGCGCCCTCGTCGCGCTGTGCATCCCGCTCAGCACGGGCGCGGCGCTCGGCGCATTCGTCACCGGATGGGCGGTGCCGCGCGGCTGGGCCGTGGGGCTCATCGTGGCCCTCGTGTCCATCGCGTTCGCTCGCCCCGCCACCGCGCTCGTGCCCCTCCGCGCCGGATTCCTCGGGGTCGCGGCAGCACTCGTGCTCGGGTCGATGCCCGAGCTCGCGGGCGACCTGAGCGTGGCCCTGCCGGGGCTCAGCCTGAGCGCTCCGAGCACTGTGATCGTCGCGGCAGCCGTGCTCATCGCCAGCAGCCAGCTCGGCGGACTCGCCGCACTCGAACGCCAGGTCGTGAGCGGTGTCGCAACCCTCGCAGCCGTCATCGCCGCGTTCTTCCCCGGCGCCGCGAGCCTTGACGGAGCCGTCGCTCTCGGCCTTGTGGCGCTGGCCTTGTGCCTTGTCGTGACCCGCGGCCGTGCGGGCGCCGATCGCTCCGTCGAGCGGCGCCTGGCCCGCGTGCTGCTGCCCCTCGTGGTGGCTCGCTCCGTGCTGCTGGCGCTTGAGAGCGCGCCGCTGTCAGTGTCGCCGAGCCTCGCGGCAGCGGTATCCGTCGGCGCGCTCGTGGTCGTCGCGATTATCGGCCTGCTCGTTGACCGCGGCGCCGACGACGTCTCGGCTCGCGCCCGCACCCTGCGCTCGACGCTCGGCGATGGCGCGCTCGATCGCGTCGCAGGCGATGGGGCGGCCGTGATCGCGGGCATCGCCGTGCTCGTCAGCGCCCTGGGTCGCGACACCGACTCGACGCTGGCGTGGCTGCCCGTGCTCGTTCTGGCCGTGCTCGTGCTCGTGATCGCGACGAGCCGCGACGGCCTTATTGGCTCGCGCTCACCGCGTCGCTTCATCGGCTGGGTCGCCCTCGCGATCGCCACGATTGCCCTGTGGATGCGGCTCGCCGACACCGGCGAAACCACCGCCGAACTCTATGTGTTGCCGCTCGCCGGCGCGATGCTGCTCGTCGTGGCAGCCAGCAGTCTGCTGGGTCGGCGACGGTCGCAGCCGGGGTCAGCCTCGGCCGCTCCCCTCACGGCCGCAGCCCTGTTGGTTGCCCTGCTGCCCTCTGCTGTGCTGAGCGGACTGCACGCCGCCACTGACGATCAGCTCGCGGCCACGCGCGCGATCGTTGTCGCGGCCGTTGCTCTTGCGCTCGCGATCGTTCCCCTGCTCGCCGAGCGGCGGCTCGACGCGGCGCTCCCGGGCATGAGTACCGCGCTCGTGCTCAGCGGCATGGGCGCGCTCGTCGTGCTCGCCGCGACGCAGACGATCGATCTGCTCGCGGCCGCGGGCGGTGACTCGCTCGGTCGCTCCGAGCTCGTGCGCGCGGGGCTCGTCGTGCTCGTACTGAGCGCCGTGGGCGTTGCCGCCTGGATGCTCGGCGAAGGCCGCCTGCGCACCATCGCCACGGCCGGCGCGCTCGGCTCGGCGGCCCTCGGCGCGGGCGTGCTCGGCCTCGCGGGCGCCGTGGACCCGGTCGAACTCGTGAGCGTGCCGCTCGCAATGGCCCTGCTCGCGATCGGAACCCTGCACCTTGCCACGGTCGAGAAGGCTCGCAGTTGGCTGTGGCTCGCGCCTGGCCTCGTCGCGCTGCTGGCCCCCTCGCTGCTCGCGATCGACGCGGTGGGCGAACCGCTGTGGCGTGCCGTCGCCATTGGCGTGGTCGCCGCGGCCGTGTTCGTCATCGGCCTCGTGCGGCGCCTGCAAGCACCGTTCGTGCTCGGCGGCATCGCCCTGCTCATTCACTTGCTCGTGCAGTCGTGGCCGCTGCTCACTCTCGTGGGTGAGTCGGTCGAGTGGTGGCTGTGGCTCGGCCTCGCGGGCGTGATCATCATCGTGATCGCCGCACGGTTCGAGCGGCGCATGCAGAACGCGCGCGACATCGCGACGCGCATCTCGCAATTGCGTTAGCGCGCCTTAGCGCGTCGCGAGAACCGCGCCGAGCGCGGGCGCCGCGTGAGTCACGGTGCCCCCGAGCATCGTGAGAGCAACGGGCATCGAGCGCAGCTCATCGGCGCTCACGGCAAGCGGGTCGACGTCGAGAGCAACCAGGTCGGCGGGCTCCCCCAGAGCGACCAGTGAGCGCGTCGACGCGGCGAGGGCTTCGACGACCGTGAGGCACTGCTCGGGGTGGAAGGCCGGCCGACCATCACGCGTGCGACTCGTGGCGGCCGCGATGGCGATCCACGGGTCGAGCGGCGCGACGGGCGCGTCAGACCCCAGCACAATGTGTGCGCCGGCGTCGAGGAACGAGCGCAGCGCGAAGGCCCGGCGCGTGCGGCCTGGCCAGTACCGCTCGGCGACATCGCGGTCGTCGACGGCGTGCTCGGGCTGCACGCTCGCACTGACCCCGAGCGACGCGAAGCGGGCGAAGTCACTGTCGTGCACGAGTTGCGCGTGCTCGATGCGTCCGCCGCGCCCGAGCTTGGCAAACACGTCGAGAGCCAAACGGTTGGCGCCATCACCGATCGCGTGCACGGCGAGCTCGAAGCCCGCTTCGATGCCCCGGGCGAGCAAGGGGTGCAGGTCGCAGGGGGGAACGTTGAGGCGGCCGTAGGCCTCGGCGGGAGCATCCGGATACGGGTCGCAACAGTACGCAGTGCGCGTGTTGAGCGAACCGTCGGTAATGACCTTGAGTGGGCCAACGCTCACGGTGCCGGCGAGGTGCTGGCCCGAGCGCATGCCGTGCTCGATCGCGCGGTCGAGGTGCTGCGGGTAGACGCCAAACTCGACGCGCAAGGCGTCGAAGCCGCTCGCGACGCGGCGCAGCCAGTCGTCGCGGTTCCACCGCATTTCGAGATCAACGACCCCGACCACTCCGCGGGCCGCAGCCTCGGCAGCGGCCTCGGCAACCCAGGTGTCGAGCTCGGCATCGGGCGCACTGTCGAGGCGTGCCGTGATGGCGAAGGCTGCGTCTTCGCGCAGCACACCATCACCGTCGGCGCCCGCC
>JBJOPU010000168.1:0-4161 GCA_046050505.1 Actinomycetota bacterium | reverse complement strand
TGAGCGATCTCGGCGAGCGCCGTAATGTCGGTGATCTTCATGAGCGGGTTGCTCGGGGTCTCGAGCCACAGCACGCGGGGGCGCAGCGACTCGAGCGCCTCGCGCGCAACCGCGAGGTCGCCGAGCTCAGCCGTGGTCAACCCAATGTTCCACGGCCCAAAAATGCGACGCACGAGACGGTGCGTTCCGCCATAGACGTCATTGCCCATGAGCACGTGGTCTCCCGGCCGCAACACGGCGCGCAACAGGGCGTCTTCGGCGGCGAGTCCCGAGGCGAAGCTGAAGGCTTTGGCCCCCGACTCGAGCGAGGCCAGCTGGTCTTGCAGCGCGTCACGCGTGGGGTTACCGCCGCGAGCGTACTCATAGCCACCGCGCAAGTCGCCGATCGATCGCTGCACGAACGTCGACGTCAAATACACGGGCGGCGTGACGGCTCCCGTCGTGGGGTCGAACGCTTGGCCGGCGTGAATCGCGCGCGTCGCGAAGCCCTGAAGAATGTGGGGGTCGGTCGGCACAGGGTCGTGCTCGGTCATGCGTTGCCTCCCGCGAGAGCGGTGATCAGGTCGGTGCGGTGCAGCAGACCGACGGGGTTTCCGCCGTCAAGCACCATGAGGGTGTCGGGATGCTGTCCGCCCGCCCCCCGATCGCCAAAGCGCTCCCCCGCGGCCTCGAGGCTCTCGTGCGCGCCGACGACCGGCATGCTCGGCCCCATCGCCGCCGTGATCGGATCTGCCGGGGTCACCGCGCCGGTGGCGAGTGCCCGCAGCAGCGTGCGCGCGTCGACCGCGCCGATCACTTCGCCCAACACGAGGGGCGGCTCGGCAGCAACCACGGGCAACGCACCGGGGTGCGCCTCGAGTGCTGCCACCGCATCCGCCACCGTGTGCTCGCGGCGCAGGTGGGGGAGGTCGCGCGGCGGGGTGCCGAGCAGGTCGGCCACGGTCGGCGAGCCGGTGGGGTGCGTGAAGCCGTGGCGGCGCATCCACCCATCATTGAAGATCTTGCCGAGATAGCCGCGGCCGCCATCGGGCAGCAGCACCACGACGACATCGTCGGGGCCAAGCTCACGGGCGACCTCGAGCGCGCCGACCACGGCCATGCCGCACGAACCGCCCACGAGCAGGCCTTCTTCGCGCGCGAGTCGCAGCGTCATATCAAACGACTGCTGATCGCTCGCGGCAACGATGCGGTCAACCACCGAGGGGTCATAGGCGGCCGGCCAGAAGTCTTCGCCGACTCCCTCGACGAGATACGGGCGACCAGTGCCACCCGAATAGACACTGCCCACGGGGTCAACCCCGACGACCTGCACGCGACCGCTCGCGCGGTCAGCACTCACCTCACGCAAGAAGCGGCCGGTGCCCGAAATGGTGCCGCCCGTGCCCACTCCGGCGACGAAGTGCGTCAAGCGACCCTCGGTGTCGCGCCAGATTTCGGGACCCGTGGTCTCGTAGTGACTCAGCGGGCCGTTGGGGTTGGCGTACTGATTGGGCTTGAACGCCCCCGGAATCTCACGGGCCAGGCGGTCAGAGACGCTGTAGTACGACTCGGGGTCTTCGGGAGCTACTGCCGTCGGTGTCACGACGATCTCGGCGCCGTAGGCCGTGAGAACGTTGCGCTTGTCTTCGCCCACTTTGTCGGGCAAGACGAACACGCAGCGATAGCCGCGCTGTTGCGCCACGAGGGCGAGGCCAACGCCCGTGTTGCCGCTCGTGGGCTCGACGATCGTGCCGCCGGGCTTGAGCAGTCCCTCTCGCTCGGCCGCATCGATGATGCGCGTGGCGATGCGGTCTTTCGATGAGCCACCCGGGTTGAGGTACTCGACTTTCGCGAGCACGGTCGCCGTGATGCCCTCCGTGACGCGATTGAGTCGAACGAGTGGCGTGTCGCCGATGAGGTCAACGACAGATTCGGCGAACTTCATACGCCGAATCTATCAGCGGGCCTTTCGACGCCGCCGCGACAACAGTGCTTCACAGCGTCAGTAGTGCGTAGTCTGAAAGCCTTGACGTGCGGAATGTGGCATGCCGATGGCGCGTTCGATGTCATGAGCGGTGTTTCTCGCTACAGCTCCGCTCACTCCCCTGCCCGCAGCACACGACAGGAGCCCTCCGTGGCCGACGACACCGCATCGACCAACGACCTCACGATCAAGCAACAGCGCGAGAAGCGCCGTGCCGAAAAAGTCGCCGCTCTCAAAGCAAAGCAAGCCACCGAGAAGCGCAATCGACGTCTCGTGCTCGCGAGTTCCATCGTGGGGGGCGTGGCGGTCATCGCCATCATCGTCGGAATCGTCGTCACCTCGGCCACTCCTCCCGTCGACCCAGAAACGATCGAGATCGAGGGGCTCGAGACCTTCACCGGGCTCGAAGCCGTGCACGTGGAGACGCCAGTCGAGTACGCCATGACACCGCCCGCCGGGGGTCCGCACAACCCCGCGTGGCTCAACTGCGGCATCTACGAACAGCCCGTTCCGGCCGAGAACGCGGTCCACTCTCTCGAGCACGGTGCGGTGTGGGTGACCTATGACCCGGCCGTCGTCTCGGGTGCCGATCTCGATGCGCTGCGGTCGCAGATGCCCCGCTCGTACATCATCTTGTCGCCGTTCGAGGGGCTGCAGAGCCCCGTCGTCGCGAGCGCCTGGGGTGTGCAGGTCGCCCTCGACGGAGTCGACGACCCGCGCCTCGCTGACTTCATCATCAAGTACCGGCAGTCGCCTGACGCCCCCGAGCCCGGTGCGCTGTGCAGCCAGGCGATCGACGGGCCTGGCAAGATCTCATGACCGAGAGCACGGCCAGCGTGCCCCCCGGCCTCGGCCGCTCTCGGCTGATCGTGGTCGCCGCGCTGCTCGTGCTCGTCGCGGTCGTCGTCGGGGTCATTATCGGCCGGGTCACCGCGACGGCTTCTGCGCCCGTGCCGAGCGAGTCGAGCGCTGAGGCGGGCTTTGCACGCGACATGCAAGTGCACCACGGGCAGGCCGTCGAAATGGCACTGCTCGTGCGCGACCGCAGCGACGACCCCGAGATTCGACTACTCGCTCTCGACATCGCCACGGCGCAGGCCCAGCAGCAGGGCCAGATGTTCGCGTGGCTCGCCATGTGGGGGTTGCCGCAAACGTCAAGCGAACCCGAAATGGAGTGGCTATCTCGGCCCGTCATCGACGGCTCGGCGGGCCACGACGGTCACGGTGCTCACACCCCCGGGGAGCCGATGCCCGGTGTCGCGACCTTCGAAGAGATGCAAGAACTGGAGAACGCCACCGGTGTCGAGGCTGAGCGCATTTTCCTCGAGCTCATGATCGCTCACCACCAAGGCGGCGTGGAGATGGCCGAGGCTGTCCTCGCCCGCAGCGCGCAGCCGCAGGTCACAACGCTCGCGAACGGCATGGTCATGTTGCAGAGCAAAGAGCTCGACTACATGGCCGAGCTACTCGCTGATCGGTCGTAGTCGGCCGACTGCTGCTCGACGAGTCGGGCGTACACGCCACCGCGAGCGATGAGCGCCAGGTGCGTTCCGCTCTCGACGATGCGGCCGTGATCCACAACGTGAATGACGTCGGCCGCGCTCACGGTCGAGAGTCGGTGCGCGATCGCGATCGTCGTTCGACCGCGGCTCGCAGCATCAAGGGCGACCTGCACAACGCGTTCTGATACCGAGTCGAGGGCGCTCGTCGCTTCGTCGAGAATCAGCACGGGCGGGTCTTTCAGAAGCACGCGAGCGATCGCCACGCGTTGCTTCTCGCCGCCCGACAGTCGGTAGCCGCGCTCGCCCACGATGGTGTCGTAGCGGTCGGGAAAACTCTCGATCGTGTCGTGGATGCTCGCCGCACGACACGCGGCCTCGAGCTCAGCATCCGTCGCCTCGGGCTTGGCGTAGCGAAGGTTCTCGGCGATGCTCGCGTGAAACAGGTAAGTCTCTTGACTGACGATGCCGATGCTCTCGATCAGGCTCTCGGTGCGCAGCGTCCGCACGTCGACGCCCCCGACCTCCACGGCCCCGCTCGACACATCGTGCAACCGCGGAACGAGGTACGAGATGGTCGTCTTGCCGGCACCCGACGGCCCCACGAACGCCACGAACTGGCCGGGCTCGACCGTGAACGAGACGTGATCGAGCGTGGGCGCTGCGTCGTCGGGCGCATCGGGGTAGCGAAAGACCACG
>JBJOPU010000167.1:0-4189 GCA_046050505.1 Actinomycetota bacterium | reverse complement strand
GCAGAACAATCCCAAGAGTGGGCCGATTCTCGAGACAGCGCAGTTCCCGCCGCTGCTTGGCGACGCCTACAACCTGAACCTCGGGTTCATTCTCGTGATCGTTTCGACGATCTACGTCTGGTACTTGCTCAACAGGTCGGCACTCGGCTTCCGCTTCCGCGCGGTCGGCGAGAACCCGCACGCCGCTCGCGTCGCTGGCATCAAGGTCGAGCGCGTCTACGTGCAGGTCATGCTCATCGCGGGTGCCCTCGTGGGTCTCGCCGGTGTGTATCAGGTGCTCGGCAACTTCACCGGCGGATTCGCGTCGGGGCTGGATGCGAGCATCGGCTTTGACGCGATCACCGTGGCCCTGCTGGGGCGCTCGAAGCCCTGGGGAGTCTTCTTCGCGGGCATCCTCTTCGGCGCCCTGAAGGCCGGTAGCTACACGATGCAAGCCTCAGAGGGCATCCCGGTCGACATCGTTCTCGTCGTGCAGTCGTTCATCGTGCTGTTCATCGCCGCGCCGCCTCTGGTGCGATCGATCTTCCGTCTACCCACCCCGGATCCGCTCTTTCAGTGGCGGACCCCGAAGCTCGCCCGCGCGGCGGAGGTGACCAAGTGAGCGTCGTGACGACCACGAAAGATTCCGGTTCCGGACTCGCACCCGCTGCGATGGTGGTGCGCAGCTGGAAGGCCCCTATCGCGTTTGCGATCTTCGCCGTGCTTGGTGCTGTGTTGTTCATCGCGCTCGCGCGTGGCGGCGACACCACCTATCGCCTCAGCAATGACACCGACGCGATCATCTTGCCGTCGATCGTGTTGCCGGCCGATGCCACGGGCATCGTCACCGTCGTGCTCATGGCGATCATCACGGTCTACGCGTTCGTGCTCGTGCGCGGCGGGGCGAAAGTTCCGCTCTGGCTCACCACGATCTTCGCCGTCATGTTCTTGCTCGGGTTCTTGACCTGGGCAGCCGCGGGATCAACCGTGCCCCTTGTCGGTCTGCTGGCGGGCGCCCTGACAGTGAGCACGCCGCTCATCTTCGGCTCGCTCGGTGGCGTCATCAGCGAGCGCGTGGGTGTCGTCAACATCGCCATCGAAGGTCAGCTCTTGGCGGGCGCCTTCGTTGCGGCCATGGTGGCCACGTTCACGGGCTCGGCCATCGCCGGCTTGCTCGCTGCCATGGTGGCGGGCGCCGCCGTGTCGGCAGTGCTCGCGGCCTTCGCCATCAAGTACCTCGTCGATCAGGTGATCGTGGGTGTCGTGCTCAACGTGCTGGTCATCGGACTCACGAGCTTCTTGTACTCGACGGTCATGACGGCCGACCCCGAGCTCTTCAACAAGCCCGAACGGTTTGAGCGCATCGCGATTCCGCTGCTGAGTGACATTCCCGTCTTCGGCCCGATCCTGTTCAACCAGACGATCATCGTGTACCTGATGTTCGCGCTCGTTCCCACGGTGTGGTTCGCGCTCTTCAAGACCCGCTGGGGCTTGCGCTTGCGGTCGGTCGGTGAGCACCCCAAGGCTGCCGACACCGTCGGCATCAACGTGCAAGCCACACGTTTCTGGAACGTGTTGCTCGCCGGCCTCATCGTGGGCGGTGGCGGTGCCTTCTTCACGCTCGCAGCGATCGGCTCCTTTACGAAAGAGATGACCAATGGCGCGGGCTTCATTGCCTTGGCTGCCGTCATCTTTGGCCAGTGGAACCCGATTCGCGCCACGCTCGCGGCCCTGTTGTTTGGCTTCGCCACCAACTTGCAGTCGACGCTCTCGATCGTGGGCTCGCCCGTGCCGAGCGAGTTCATGCTCATGCTTCCCTACCTCGTGACGATCTTCGCCGTCGCCGGTCTCGTCGGGTTCTCTCGCCCGCCGGCCGCCTCAGGCAAGCCGTACATCAAGTCTTAGGGGCGCATCCGTGACCGACATCGACTGGGATGCCCTGCGCGCCGTCGCCCTCGAGGCCATGTCACACGCCTATGTGCCGTACTCGAAGTTTCCGGTCGGCGTTGCCGCGATCGTCGACGACGGGCGCGTGATTTCGGGCTGCAACGTCGAGAACGCGTCGTATGGCCTCACGCTGTGCGCCGAGTGCGCGCTCGTGTCGAGCCTGCACATGACGGGCGGCGGCAAGCTCGTGGCCTTCACGTGTGTTGACGGCAAGGGTGTCGCGCTCATGCCCTGCGGCCGGTGCCGGCAGTTGCTCTTCGAGCACTCGGCCGAGGGCATGCTGCTCGAGACCGTGTCGGGCATCAAGACCATCGATGAGGTGCTTCCCGATGCGTTCGGGCCGCGCACCCTCGCCGCCTTCCATGCGGTGGAGCGTTGAGCGAAGGCCATTTCTGGCCTTCGCCGCGACCGCTGCGCCGATGCCCGTCTCGGGCGTCGGTTGAGAAATAAGGAGACCACCATGGCTGTCGAGCCGTTCGACGTTGTCGACCTGATTCGCACCAAGCGCGATAAAGGCGCTCTCACGACCGAGCAAATCGGCTGGATGATCGACGCCTACACGCGTGGTTATGTCGCCGACGAGCAGATGTCGGCCATGACCATGGCCATCTTCCTCAACGGCATGACGCGTGAAGAGGTGCGCGACATGACCCTTTCGATGGTTGCCACGGGCACGCGCCTCGACTTCTCGAGCCTGTCGAAGAAGACCACCGACAAGCACTCGACCGGCGGCGTTGGCGACAAGATCACGCTGCCGCTCGCGCCGCTCGTGGCCTCGTTCGGGGTTGCGGTGCCGCAACTCTCGGGCCGCGGTCTGGGCCACACGGGAGGCACGCTCGACAAGCTCGAGAGCATCCCGGGATGGCGCGCCAACGTGAGCGTCGACGACATGATGGCGCAGCTCGAGAGCGCGGGCGCAGTCGTGTGTGCCGCAGGCTCGGGACTGGCGCCCGCCGACGGCAAGCTCTATGCGCTTCGCGACATCACGGGCACGGTCGAGTGCATTCCGCTCATCGCCTCATCGATCATGTCGAAGAAGATCGCCGAGGGCACCGCCGCTCTCGTGCTCGACGTGAAGTTTGGCTCGGGCGCATTCTTGAAAGACATCGAGCAGTCGCGCGAACTCGCCAAGGTCATGGTGCGACTGGGTGAAGATGCTGGCGTCGCCACGCGCGCGGTGCTCACGAACATGAACGTGCCGCTAGGACTCGCGATTGGTAACGCGAACGAGGTGCGCGAATCGGTCGAGGTGCTCGCTGGTGGTGGCCCCGCCGATGTCGTGGAGCTGACGGTCGTTCTTGCGCGCCACATGCTCGAACTTGCGGGTGTGACCGACGTCGACGTCGAAGCGGCGCTGCACAACGGCCAGGCGATGGACACGTGGAACGCCATGATTCGCGCTCAGGGCGGCGACCCCGAGGCTCCGATGGCCGAAGCCGCCGAACACCACGTTGTTACGGCTGACCGCGACGGCGTGCTCGTCGAGCAGCTCGCGCTGCCCTTCGGCATCGCTGCCTGGCGTCTCGGCGCCGGTCGCGCGCGCAAAGAAGATCCGGTCGACCACGCGGCAGGCATTGACCTGCACGCCAAGCCGGGTGACACCGTGACGAAGGGTCAGCCCCTCTTCACGATGCACACCAACGAGGTCGCGCGGTTCGATCGCGCGCTCGAGGCGCTCGAGGGTGGCTACCGCATCGGCTCGGCTCGTGACGAGGTCGTGACCGGCGGTCCGCTCATCGCGGGTGTCGTCGACGCCTAACCAGCGTCGGCGTTCGACTCGGAACGGTCGACGAGTGAACTGATCAACTCGATGAGCGCGCGCTCTACGAGGGCGGGGGGCAGTGCCTCGATCATGGCCGTGAGCCCGGCCGCCTCGGCGGGAAGTGAGCCGTCGGGGCCAATGCCCACGGCCTCAAGCACGCTCGCAAAAACGGTAGAGGGGACCGCGGCACCCGGCTCGAGCGAACCGAGGGCATGAGCGACCTCGGCGGGCAAAGCCGCGAGCATCGCACCCGCGTCGACGCTCGGGTGCCCGCGCACCTCATCGGCGGCGGCACGGAGGGCTGTGCTCAGTTCATCGACGGCAGACGCCGTCACCGCTGTGATCGTGAGGTGTGTGGTGCGCGGAAGCCGTGTGCCGTCGCTCTGCGCCATGCCGGGCTGCTGCTGCAAGAGCCAGCCCCGGCGCCGCACGGCGTCGGCCCAATGGTGCGGGTCGACGCGCGACTCTGACGCGACTGTCTCGTCGGCAGCGATCGCGAGC
>JBJOPU010000166.1:0-4200 GCA_046050505.1 Actinomycetota bacterium | reverse complement strand
TTGACCCGGTGACGGGTGAGGTGACGTTCACGCCTGAGTCGACGTTCTTGGGTGACCCGACGCCGGTGGATTATGTGGCGGCGAATGGTTTTGGTGACGAGGTCACCGCGACCGTCACGATCACCTACGTCGAGCCGACCGGGTCGTTCTCGCTCGCTAAGGAGGTTGTTGGCGACTTTGGCGACAAGGTTCCGGCCGACACCGAGTTCACGGTGCTCTACAGCGTCAACGGCGCCCCGGGCATCCCGGTGACGTTGATCGATGGTGCGGCGCCAATCGTGATTGACAACCTGCCGATCGGGGCGATCGTCACCTTCACCGAGGAGCCGGCACCTGTCATCGACGGTGTTGAGTGGCAAAATCCGCAGTTCGATCCAGTGAGTGCATCGATCACGGTGACGCTGGAACTCATTCCCGTCGTCGTGTCGAACGTGGTCGACCTGACCACGTTGGCACCGCCGGAGATCTCGAGCCAGGCCTACGTCGATGGTGTTCCGAACGGCACGATCACGTCGGGCCCCGTCACGGTGGTTGACCGCGTCTTCTACCTCAACCTGGTGCCCGGCGACGAGTACCGCTTGGAAGGCGAACTCGTCTACATCGAGAACGGTGTGATCGTCTACACCGGCATCACGGGAAGCGGTGTGTTCACGCCGACGACCGAAGACGGTACGACTGAGGTTCCTTTCCCGTTGACGGCAGAAGACGTGACCGAGTTGGCGGGCAAGAAGCTGTTCATCTTCCTCACCCTCTACAACGAGGCAGATGAAGAAGTCGCGTTTGACGGTGCAACGCTCGCCACGTCGTCGTGGTTCGACACGACCGACGAATGGTTCACGATCCGTCCGACCGGCCTCGCCCTCACGGGTGCTGCCTCGACTATCGGCATGATCGGCACGGGTCTGTCTGCCCTCGTCGCTGGCTTGCTGTTGGTGGTATTCGGCCGACGTCGCCGCTCGCAGGGTAAGCACGCCGCGGCATAGAACGCGGCTGGGCGTGACGCCCCTCTGCATGTCCCCGCCTTCGGGCGAGGGCATCCAGGGGGGCGTTCTGCATGAGGGCATGCGTCGCACGAACGCGCACAGGAGACGCGAGAGCAACGAGCGATGGCGGAGAATGGGGGATTCGAACCCCCGAGGGCTTGCACCCAACACGCTTTCCAAGCGTGCGCCATAGGCCACTAGGCGAATTCTCCTGGCGCGGCACCCCTTATGAACTGCGGGGCGACGACAGTGAATCCTACCGGTAAACTGATGGTGGCTCCTCGCGTGGCGCCATCCAGGCCAACTCCCCCAGGGCAGAAATGCAGCAAGGGTAACCGGGCTCTGGCGGGTGCGCGAGGGGTCCTTTTTTGTGGGGAGCGAGACGTCGACGGATGCCCGGCGCAGCATCCACAGGACTATCGGCCCCTGCACCCGCTCAGCCGGCCGCTCTAGGCTGGGGGCAATGTCGCGCAGCATTTACATCACGTCAGCCGAGGGCAACTCGGGCAAGTCGACGGTGGCCCTCGGGCTCGTCGACACTTTGAGCCACCGCGTGCAGCGGGTCGGGGTTTTTCGACCGATCTCGCGCTCGCGAGATGAGCGTGACTACGTCTTGGACGTGTTGCTCGCGCACGACGGCGTCGACCTCGACTACGAGGCCGCGATCGGCGTCGGCTACGACGAGGTGCACGCCGACCCCGAGGCTGCTCTCGCCGTCATTGTTGAGCGATATCACGCAGTCGCCCAACGCAGTGACGCCGTCGTGATTGTGGGCAGCGACTACACCGACGTCTCAAGCCCCACGGAGCTCTCGTTCAACGCGCGCATCGCGGCCAACCTGGGCGCACCGGTGCTGCTCGTGATCGGCGGGCGCGAGGGCGGGGCAGCGGGCGGGCGTGGTCTTGCGGAGTCCGCTCCACGCTCGGCCGATGACATGCGTCGGGTCGCCGAAGTCGCGGTCGCCGAACTCGACCACGAGCACGCCCAGCTGCTGGGCATCATTGCCAACCGCGTTGAGCTTGACGAGCTCGATGCCGTGGTTGCGGCCGTGCAGACCGTGGCTGTTGATGCACTCGTGTCGGCCATCCCTGATGACCCGTACCTCATCGCGCCCACCGTCGCCGCCGTCATGCAGGCGTGTGGTGGCACCTTCGAGCGTGGCGACGAAGCCCTGCTGCAGCGCGAGGTGTTGGGCGCCGTTGTCGCCGGCATGTCGATGGAAAACGTCTTGCCGCGCCTCACCGAGGGGGCCGTCGTGCTCATCCCCGGCGACCGCAGCGAGGTCTTGCTCGCGGTGTTGATGGCGCATGCGAGCGAGACCTTTCCGAGCCTCGCGGCCATCGTGCTCTACGGCGGTTTTGAGACCCCGGATGCCGTGCAAAGCCTCGTCGACGGCCTCGACCCCAGCCTGCCCATCATCAGGGCCGAGTCGGGCACCTACGACACCGTGCGCGCCATCATGGGCGCCCGCGGTCGACTGGCTGCCGACAGCCAGCGCAAGTACGACACGGCACTCGCGCTGTGGGAGCGGCACATCGACTCTGAGGCGCTCATGAACCGGCTCGACGTGACGCGCTCAGACGTCGTCACGCCGCTCATGTTTGAGTTCGACCTGCTCGAGCGCGCACGCGGTGATCGCAAGCACATCGTGCTGCCCGAGGGTGATGACGACCGCGTTCTGCGCGCGGCCGGCACGCTGCTTCAGCGCGGCGTGTGCGCCTTGACGATTCTGGGCGAGGAGCAGGCTGTGCGCGCCCGGGCCGCCGAGCTGGGGCTCGACCTGTCGGGAGCGAGCATCCTCTCGACGCACGATGAGGCACTGCGGCACCGCTTCGCGGAGGAGTACGCGCGGCTGCGCGCGCATAAGGGCGTCAGCTACGAGACCGCGCGCGACATCGTGACCGATGTGAGCTACTTCGGCACGATGATGGTGCACCTCGGCCTCGCCGACGGCATGGTCTCGGGCGCCGCCCACACCACGGCCCACACGATTCGCCCGAGCTTCGAGATCATCAAGACCGACCCGGGTGTGAGCGTGGTGTCGAGTGTCTTCTTGATGTGTCTCGCTGACCGCGTGCTCGTGTACGGGGACTGCGCTGTGATTCCCGACCCCTCGAGTGAACAGCTTGCCGATATTGCGATCTCGTCGGCGGCCACGGCGTCGCAGTTCGCGATTGAGCCCCGCGTGGCGATGCTCTCGTATTCCACGGGTGACTCGGGCGCGGGCGACGACGTCGAGAAGGTGCGCGAGGCCACGCGCCTCGTTCACGAGCGCGCTCCCGAGCTGCTGGTCGATGGTCCCATGCAGTACGACGCGGCTGCCGAGCCAAGCGTTGCAGCCTCGAAGATGCCCGGCTCGCCCGTTGCGGGGCGCGCGACCGTCTTCGTCTTTCCCGACCTCAACACGGGCAACAACACCTACAAGGCCGTGCAGCGCTCGGCGGGCGCCGTAGCCATCGGCCCCGTCCTGCAGGGTCTTCGCAAGCCCGTCAACGACCTCAGCCGCGGAGCCCTCGTGAGCGACATCGTCAACACCGTGGCGATCACGGCGATTCAGGCGCAACGAACGCCTCCGCCCGCGACCATGCCCGTCTCGACCATCGGGGGCGTCGCGTAGTGCGGGTCTTCGTCGTCAACTCGGGCTCGAGCTCGATCAAGTATCAGCTCGTCGACGTTGTCACCGAACAGGTCGTGCTCGCTGGTCTGCTCGAGCGCCTCGGTCAGCCAGGTGGCGACGCCTCGGACCATGTGGCCGGGATGCGCGTTGTGCTCGATCGCCTTGGCTCTGACGCAGCGTCGATCGCCGCCGTCGGCCACCGCGTGGTGCACGGCGGCTCGATCTTCACCGCGCCCGTCGTCATCGACGACGACGTTGTGGCCGGCATTGAAGCAGTGAGCGCGCTTGCGCCGTTGCATAACCCGGCGAATCTCGCGGGCATCCGTGCTGCGCGCCTCGCGATGCCCGACGTGCCGCATGTCGCCGTCTTCGACACCGCCTTTCACCAGTCGATGCCCGCCGCAGCCTCCACCTATGCGATCGACCGAGCTGTTGCGGCCGAATACGGCATTCGCCGCTACGGCTTTCACGGCACGAGCCACCAGTTCGTGGCGGGTCGCGCTGCGGCCGTGCTCGGGCGACCGCTCGAGAGCCTCAAGCTCATCGTGCTCCACCTCGGTAACGGCTCGTCAGCCGCGGCGATTGACGGCGGCCGCTCGA
>JBJOPU010000165.1:0-4210 GCA_046050505.1 Actinomycetota bacterium | reverse complement strand
CGGCGCCTTTCTCGACGAGAAGGGCTTTGCGACGCGGGCGACTGTCGTGATCGACTCCGCGGGGGTCGTGCGGGCATCCTTCTCGGTTGCACCCGGCGAAGCGCGATCTCTGTCTTCTTATCGTGAGGCGATTGCCGCACTGTGACCGCGCGCACGCCGGTACGCTAGACGGGCACGGGCTTTTAGCTCAGTTGGTAGAGCGCCTCGTTTACACCGAGGATGTCGGGGGTTCGAGTCCCTCAGGGCCCACCGTGTTGAGTCGGGGTGTCGCGTCGCGAGGCCTCACCGTCACCGCCGTGTCGGCGGTCGTTCGTAACCTGCAATCGTGCCGCGCAGCGTCGAACAGTGGTGGAGCCATCGCCAATACGTCACCGGCGCTGCTGTACCGAGCCCCGTTGGCCGATTTCGTGACGCGTGGGCGCCCTTTACTGCGCTGGTCGAGCAGTATCGCCCAGACCGCAATCACGACCTCGTGCTCTCGCAGATTCCGCCAGCCGCCGATGTATACCTCGTGTGGGTGTGCTCGGTCGGGCACGAGTTTGTTGCCACGCCCGCCGAGCAACGCGGTCGCCCGGGCCGCACCCGGTCATCGCGCTCGTGGTGCCCGGTGTGCTCGACACCCTCGTTGTTGCCACCCGTCTCGAAGTGGCCACGACTCGATCCGCCGTCCATTGCCTCCGAGACCGTGGGGCGAAGGATGCCCCCTCGTCGCCCTGTTGACCCATCGCGTCTCACCGCTCAGGCCCAGAGTCGCTCGGCCGATGATGTCTCGCCCGGTGACGCGTTCATCAGCGCCCGCGCACCGAAGGCAACGTCGGCGACCGAGGGGCGGCTGCGTGCCTTGCTTGCTGACCTACTCGACATCGACCTGGGCGCCAATGCGGTCCGGGTGCGAGCGCCGTTCTTCGGCCGCGTCGAGGTGTGGCCCGACGTCGTGGTGCCGGAGCTCGCGATCGCCATTGAACTGGATACCGTCGGTCGCAACGGCGATGAACACGTCGGCCGCCGCGAGCGGGCCGACCGGCACAAAGACCAACGTCTGGCGGAGGTGGGCTGGCGGGTGGTGCGCATTCGGTGCCGACCACTTCGCGCTCTCGGGCCCGATGATCTCGTCGTCGCCGGCATCTCCGGTGCTGTCGTTGAGCAGCTCATCGAGCGCATGGGCGACATTCGGGGCCACTTGATTGTTGAGGCGTACCGTCGGTCGGCACCCACGCGCAGTGTCGGTGGTCGCCCTTAGCGTCGCAGCGCGAGAGGAGTTTCTCGATGACGATCGCGCCTAGTGAAACCGTCAGGGCGCTGCACGCCGCGCCGACAGGTGCCGCGTCGACCGGCGCAACGCAGTCCGGTGCAACGCAGTCCGGTGCCGCGCAGAGGGGCGCCACGCAGAGCCCGCCACCCTTCGACCTTGAGTTCACCTCTGACACGCTCGGCGGGGCCTACGGTTCTGTCCGCTCGTGGGTTCACCTGGAGGCCTTGGCCGCCGAGGTGGAGGCCAACGCCGGCGGCTTTCTTGTCGTGCAGCGCCGAGACGACCCGGGTCAACGATTCGCGCAGTGCTCCGCATCCGGCGCCCACCTCGTGATTGACCTGGGCGCCCTCGATGCGCGATCGAAACGGCACTCTGTCTGGCGAGTTCACCAGCCTCATGAACGGGCGGTCGGCTTGACCGCTCAGCACTTCTCGCGCATCGCTCGAGATTGGCTATCGATCGGCGTCGTGCCCGGGTACACCGCCATTGCCGTGCCGCTCACTGGTGATGACGAGCCGTTTTGACCCCGTAGAGCCTCGCGGCCTCACCCTCCGCTAGAGAAAGAGCGCCCAGAGGAGCGCCGCGAACGTCAGCGCAAAGATCGCGGGACCGACGAAGCGCACGATGTCGACGGCACGAGAACTGGCGATAATGCGACGTCCGAGGGCGGAGACCGTGGGCAATGACCTCAGTTCGTCAATCACGGCGAGCCCTTCTTGCGCGGCGGCAAACTGCGCCGCCGCCCCGAGCACGCCAGACGCGAGCAAGATGCCCGTGGCGGCGAGCCGCACGGCGAGGGGAGTCTCGGCGAGACCGTCGTTGAGCATCCCGATCGTCATGGCAAGCAAGAACGTCGGTGCAAGCTGCGAGACAATGATGTGCCAGCGCGCGCGAGTCCAGTGAGAGATCAATTCGTTCTCGGTCATGCGCCCACTGTACGTCGATCAATCACACACGAGGAGCCACATGACCCGTGCCGTCTGGGCCCTTGTGGTGTCGTGCGTCTTGTGGGGTACGACGGGCACGGCCGCATCGTTCTTCCCCCGTGAAGTCAGCCCTCTCGCCATCGGTGCGAGCACGATGACGCTCGGCGGCATCTTGCTCTTCGTGGCCAGTCGCCGCGCGGCGATCGAGGTCTTTCGCGATCGTTCGGTGCGTGGCTGGCTCATCGCGGGGGCGGCGGGCATGGTCGCGTATCCTCTGGCGTTCTATTCGTCAATGGATCTCGCGGGCGTCGCGATTGGAAATGTCGTCTCACTCGGGTCGGGGCCGATCTTCGCGGCGTTGCTGGAGTGGCGCGTGACACGCAGCCGATTGACGGGCCGCTGGATGCTCAGCGCGAGCATCGCGATCCTGGGGATGGTTCTGCTCGTGCTGGGGGGTCACGGCGACAACTCGCCCGTCGATGTCTCCGGCATTCCCGCAGGAGTCATCCTCGGCCTTGTCGCCGGAGCGGGCTACGCGTTATTCACCTTCGCGTCGGGAGTGGTGATTCGCCGAGGCCACTCCGGGCGCGGCACGATGGGCGCTGCCTTCGGCTTCGCCGCGGTACCCCTGGCCGCCGTGTTGCTCGCGGTCGGAGCCCCACTTATGGCCTCGCCGAGCAGTGCCGCCATCGCGGTGTATCTCGCTGTCGGCCCGATGTTTTTGGCCTACCTGTTTTTCGCCGTCGGGGTGCGGGTGCTCGCCTCGAGTACGGTCACGGTCATCACGCTTCTGGAGCCGTTGGTGGCGACGGTGCTCGCGGTCGTGATCGTCGGTGAGCGCCTCGAGCCACTCGGTTGGGCCGGGCTCGTGCTCATCCTTGTGGGAGTCTCCGTGCTTTCCTCGGCTCGGCGCCAGCCTTCCGTGCCCTGACCGGCCTATCATCGGGGTCATGGTCGACGACGAACAGCCGACGAACGATGGTGCCGAGCCGGTGATGCCGGAAGGGCCCCGACGCTCTACGTTTACCCCACCGCCATCGGGCGCGTCGTATGACCCCTCGGCGACGGATGACGACGCCCTGGCGGGAGCCTTGACCGAGCAGTTCGAGCGGTGGGTTCCGCCCGCAACAACCCCTGCCGCGCAGCCTGTCGCCCCGGAGCCTGTGGTTGCCGAGCCGGCTGCTCCTGAGCCGGTCGTTGCTGAGCCCGTAGTCGCCGAGCCTTCCGTTGTCGAGCCAGCGCCGTTCGGCGCGCCGTCGTGGCAACCTGCGGCGTGGGAGCCAGCCCCGTGGCAACCCGCGACCGAGACGCCGGAGCCTGACGCCACACGAGGTGCCGAGGCGTCTGCCGCGCCGTTCCCGTCGGCAACGGTCTACGACCTCTCTATGACCCCCGAGGCGCCGAGTGTTCCTCTCGCGCAGTCCTGGGCGGAAACGCCCATCGCGGGGGAGGCCTCACCGCCCCTCGACTCCCCGTCGATCGTCCCCCCGCCACCTCAGCGCCTCTCGCTAACCGACGACGAGTTGCTCGCGGCTGCGAATCTTGACTCACCCGAACACGACACGTCGTCGTTGCTTGACCTGGTCGAGCGTGAGCTCGTTCTTCGCCAGATCGAGGCTCAGCGGCTTGCCGAGTGGGAGAAGCAGGTGCGCGCGACCGCGGCCCCCGAGGCCGACGACATCGTGACGCAGGTACGAGAGCAATTCACGGGCGTGACCCCGGTCATCCCCCCCATTGTCGACGCTCCAGCTCCCACCAGCGGTCCTACGGTCGCCGAGCAACTTGCGGCAGCACCCCCACCGCAGTTCGACGCCCCGCCCGCAGCTCCCGTCATCGACCTCGCTCTCGCTGACGCGCCGCCGCCGTTCGGGATTGTGCCATCAGCCGCAGTCGCGCCACCGCTTTCTGTTCCTTCGCCATTCGACGACATCCCGCCCCTGACGTTTCCCACTCCCGAACGAGACGCGGAACCGCTTGTTGAGCCGCAACTCATCGAGCCCGCTCCGCGAGACCCAGCCGTCTTCGACGTGGC
>JBJOPU010000164.1:0-4232 GCA_046050505.1 Actinomycetota bacterium | reverse complement strand
TTCGCTCGGTGCCGGTGTGGCAGCGGTGCGGTGGTG
Organism: Actinomycetota bacterium; assembly: GCA_046050505.1. GTDB lineage: Bacteria > Actinomycetota > Actinomycetes > Actinomycetales > Microbacteriaceae > Microcella. The sequence continues at coordinate 4,196 of JBJOPU010000164.1, read as the reverse complement.
GCGTCCGCGGGGGTGGAGTGGGGGTTAGTTCGCGGCGAGTGCTTCGGCGATGACGCTGATGCCTTCGCGCAGCAGGTCGTCGCCGATCGACAGCGGGGGCAGCAAGCGGATGACGTTGCCGTCAGTACCGCACGTGAGCACGACCACGCCATTGACGTGACAGTGCTTGGCAACCTTGCCGGTCAGCACGGCGTCGGGCTTGCCGTGGGCGTCGACGAGCTCGATCGCCATCATGGCGCCGCGCCCGCGAATGTCGCCGATGCGGGCATCCGTCGAATGCAGGGCGGTGAGCTCGTGACGGATGATCCCCTCGAGCTCGAGCGCCCGCCCGAGCAGATCGTGCTCGTCGTAGGCCTTGAGCGCACCGAGAGCCGCTGCCGTCGCGATGGGGTTGCCGCCGTAGGTGCCGCCAAGGCCGCCCGCGTGCACAGCATCCATCATCTCGGCCCTGCCGGTGACGGCCGCGAGCGGAAGCCCGCCCGCAATGCCCTTGGCGAGCGTGATGAGGTCGGGAACGACGCCCTCGTGCTCGCTCGCGAACATCTGGCCCGTGCGCGCGAAGCCGGTCTGCACCTCGTCGGCGATGAACACGACGTTGTTGGCGTTGGCCCACGTCTGCAGCGCCGGCAAGAATCCCTCGGCGGGAACCACGAAGCCACCCTCGCCCTGAATGGGCTCGATGATGATGGCCGCGATGCGGTCGACACCGATCTGGCGGTCCATCATGTGGATCGCGCGCTCGGCGGCTTCAGCACCGCTGAGTCCGTCGCGGTAGGGATATGACATGGGCGCGCGGTAGATGTCGGGCGCAAACGGTCCGAAGCCGGCCTTGTAGGGCATGGCCTTGGCCGTGAGGCCCATCGTGAGGTTGGTGCGGCCGTGGTAGCCGTGGTCGAACGCGACGACCGCCGACTTGCCGGTGTAGTAGCGCGCGATCTTGATGGCGTTCTCGACGGCCTCGGCGCCCGAGTTGAAGAGGGCGGTGCGCTTGGCGTGGTCGCCCGGCGTGAGGCGGTTGAGGGCCTCGGACACCTCGACGTAGCCGTCGTAGGGCGTGATCGTGAAGCAGGTGTGCGTAAAGCGCTGCACTTGCTCGATGACCGCTGCGGTCACGTGGGGGTCGGCGTTGCCGACGTTGGTTACGGCGATGCCCGAGCCGAGGTCGATGAGCGAGTTGCCGTCGACGTCAACGATGACGCCACCGCCGGCAGCAGCCGCGTAGACCGGCATCATGGTGCCGACACCGGCCGAGACAGCAGCCTGCTTGCGGGCCATGAGCGCTTCGCTCTTCGGGCCCGGGATGCTCGTCACGAGTCGGCGCTCTTGCGGCAGGCTCGGCCCGCCGAGCAGCGTCGGGGCATCAATGGTCATGCTCATTCGGAAAGAGTACGACTGCGCGCGTCGCGAGCGCGTGTACGAGCTGTACATGAGAGTCGACATGGCTCGACGCGTTGTATAGCAAGGCGATAGGTTTCTCTCAGCGCACTCCCGAATCGAAGGAAGCCCGATGCCCGTCACGCTTGACGCCGTGCTCGCTCGACGCGAGCTCGACCTGCGGCTCGTCTGGGCCGATGGGTTGGCCCGCGCGCGACCGTGGGGCTGGGTGCACTCGAGTGACCTCGTCGACCCGACGCCGTTTCTGTCACCCGGTGACGCCCTGCTCACGACCGGCACCCAGTGGGCCAGCGACGACGACATCGCCCCGTGGGTCGCACGTCTTGCCGCCGCTGGGGTTCCGGCGGTGGGCTTCGGCACCGAAGTGATTCGCGACGGCACACCCGATGCGCTCTCCGACGCGTGCACCGCGCACGGCATCGCGCTGCTCGAAGTGCCCTATCGCACGCCGTTCATCGCTGTGGCCCGCGCCGTCGCCGACCTCGAGACCGAAGAGCGCTTCGCCCGCGTGCGCTGGACGCTCGAAACGCAACGCGCGATCGCGGTGGCGGCCCTGCGACCCTCCGGCCTCTCGGCGGTCGTCGCCGAACTCGCGCGCCGCATTGGCGCCGAGGCGGGCATCGTCGACCCGAGCGGCAGCGTGCTCGGTAGCACTCCCCCGCCGGCCGTGCTCGACGAAGCGCTCGGCATGCTTACCGCAGGCCGTCGCGCCGCCCGCGCCCTCGACGACTGGAACCTGCAGACCGTCGGCGCCGCCACGGCCCTCACGGGCGTGCTCGCGATCGGCCCCGGATCGGTGCACGACGACGCCGAGCGCGCCGTCATCACGAGCGTCGTCGCGTTGGCCGGCCTTGCGGGCATGGCCGATCGGGATGCCCACGCCGCGTCAGCCGCCGACACCGCCGCGCGCCTCGCGGCTCTGAGGTCGGCCGTGCAGGCGGCACTCGTCGCCAGCGAGCCATCCCTCGCCGTGGTCGCCGAGCCACTCGACCCCAGCGATCCCGCTGCGCTCGTACAACCCCTGCTCGAGCACGACGCCGCGACCGGCGACGACCTCGTCGGCACCCTCGGCACGTGGCTGCGGTGCGATACGGTTGCCGAGGCAGCTGCCCTGCGCTTGGGCATCCATCGACACACGGTTCGTGCGCGCCTGCGGCGCGCGGCCGAGCTGCTCGACCGCGACCTCGACGCATTTCCGGCGCGGGCCGAGGTGTGGGCGGCGCTGCAGGCCATCGGGCGTGCGTGACGCATCGCGTCACGAAGACGCACAAGTTCTAGACTGGCGGCACCAGCGGGAGTGGTGAAATGGCAGACACGCAGGATTTAGGTTCCTGTGCCTTCGGGCGTGAGGGTTCAAGTCCCTCCTTCCGCACAGAGCGCCGGGGTACCCTGTGCGCACTCGTCATTTCGACCAATGGAGCCGCCCAATGATGCCCATGGACCTTGGACTCTTCGATGTCGAGGCGTGGATCACCGGAGCGGGCCAGTGGGGCCTGCTTCTCGTGTGCGCCATCGTCTTCGTCGAGACGGGCTTGCTCATCGGCTTCTTGTTGCCGGGCGACACGCTGCTGCTCATCACGGGCATCTTGACCTTTACGGGTGTGATTCCGCAGCCGATCTGGCTTGTAGTGCTGTGCATCTTCATCGCCGCCGTGCTCGGCGATCAGCTCGGCTACTACATCGGCTACAAGGCAGGGCCGCCGATCTTTGAGCGCAAGTCGGCCGGATTCTTCAGCAAAAAGAGTGTGGCCCGCACCGAGTACTTCTTCGCGCGCTACGGCGGTTGGGCCGTCACGATCGCGCGCTTCATTGGCGTCGTGCGCACCATTGCCCCCGTCGCGGCGGGCGTGGGCAAGATGCCCTACCGAAAGTTCTTGTTCTTCAACATTCTCGGCGCCTTTGTGTGGGGTGTTGGGCTGCCCATGATCGGCTGGTGGGCCGCTCACATTCCCGGTGTCGCCGAGATCGTGACCGAGTACATCGAGATTGTCTTCCTCGTCGTCATCGGCATGGCCGTCGCCGGAATCGCCTGGCACCTTGGGCGCGAGCAGTGGGAAAAGCGCAAAGAAGCGAAGGCCACAATCCTGGGTGAAGCCGTGCCCGAGGTCGAGTTCTGGGTCGATGAATCGGCGCACCCAGCGCGGCACGAAGCCGAGCACCCGAAGGCCGGTTACGGCGTCGGCCACCACGACGGCAAGCACGAGAAGAAGGCGCCGGGCGCGAAGAAGTAGCGGTCGCGCTCAGGCACCGGGTTTTCAAACAGCACGTTCTCAACCACCGCGTTCTCAGCCACCGAGCGCGAGCAGCACGAGCAGCGTCACGTTGAGCGCGATGAGCAGCGCGGCGCACACGATGGCGAGGGACGTCGTGAGCATCCGGTTGACCGACTCGCCCATGAGCGCGCGGTCGGCTGTGAGGCGCACGAGCGGGATGAGCGCGAACGGGATGCCGAAGCTCAGCACGACCTGGCTGAGCACGAGGGCGAGCGTCGGGTCGACACCCAGGCCGAGAATGGCGAGCGCGGGAATGATCGTGATGACCCGTCGCACGAGCAGCGGAATGTGCACGCGCAGCAGCCCCTTCATGATCTCCGCGCCCGCGTAGGCCCCGACCGAGGTCGACGCGAGTCCGCTCGCGAGCAGGGCGATGGCGAAGAGCACGGCAACCGTCGGGCCGAGCGACGACGAGAGGGCCGCGAACGCACCCTCGAGCGTGTCGGTGCCCTCGACGCCCTGCAGGTTGGCGGCGGCGACGAGCAGCATGACCACATTGACCGAGCCCGCAATCGCGAGCGCGATGGT
>JBJOPU010000163.1:0-4265 GCA_046050505.1 Actinomycetota bacterium | reverse complement strand
ACGCGGTCGACGACCTCGAGCGGGTGCAGCAGCCCGAGGTTCATCGGCACACTCAGTCGCGCGTGCGCCATCGTGTCGTCGCCGAGCATCATGGCGTCTTCGTAGGGCCCGAAGTCGGTCAGCCGGGTCTCGATGAAGTCGTCGAGCGCGGCGAGCGCTTCGGCCCGGGTCGCCGCGAACTGGCGCGGACCGTCGCGGCCGAGAAAGCGCACGCCCTCGGCTTCGAGGCGATCAAGCTCGGCGCGCACCTCGGCGTCGATCTCGTCTTCGACGGGACGCCACGGCGCGGGCAGGCCCAGGGTCGCGGCACCCTTGGGCGGCGGCTGGCGATTGTCGGCGTCGAAGCTGAACTGGCCGCCCTCGGGCTGGCCACCCTCCATGAGAATGCCGGTGCGCTCGCGCACCTCGCGGTAGAAGCGATCCATGACGAGCTGAGTCGGTGTGCGGCCAGCGGCCCACGCGGCGAAATCGTGCTCACTAGTCACAAAGCCTCGCGACGGCAGGATGCTCGCGCCCAGCTCGCGCACCAAGCGCCGCGCGGCCCACGACGGCGGGTTGATCGACTCGAGGGCGGCGCCCGTGAGCCCCGCATCCGTCAGCGCAGTGCGGTAGCTGCTCGCCTGCAGAAACGTGCCGCGCTCGCCGAGCTCGCGCGCGCGGTGCCGCAGTGCGCTCAGGTAGAGATGCGCCTTCTGCCGGTGCGTCGGACGACGGCGAAACACCGCCGTGTTCTCGACGAGCACGATGGGCCCGTCGTCGTCGAACGCCGGGCCGAGCTGCTCGGCCGTGAGCCAGCGGGTGGGCGCGTTCGTCATGGTGCCGAGACTAAGCGGCCTCGCCGCGCCTAGGCTGAGCGCGTGACGACCGCGCTGCGCACCGACCGTTATGAGCTCACGATGCTCGAGGCCGCCCTGCGCTCGGGCCGGGCTCACCGCGAGTGTGTCTTCGAGGTGTTTGCGCGGCGCTTGCCGGGCGACCGGCGCTACGGCGTGGTCGCCGGCACGGGGCGCGTGCTCGATGCCATCAGCACGTTTCGGTTCGGGATGCCCGAGCTCGACTTTCTCGCCGACGAGCGCATCGTCGATGAGGCCACCCTCGCGTTTCTCGACGACTACCGCTTCAGCGGAAACGTTGAGGGTTACCGCGAGGGCGAGGTCTACTTTCCGGGCTCGCCCGTGCTCACGGTGCGCGGCACCTTCGCTGAAGCGGTGCTGCTCGAGACCGTCGTGCTGAGCGTGCTGAACAACGACTCGGCCGTGGCGACGGCGGCGGCGCGCATGGTCGCGGCTGCCGACGGGCATCCGATCGCCGAAATGGGCTCGCGACGCACGGGCGAGTTCGCCGCGGTCGCTGCCGCTCGCGCGGCCTACATCGCGGGGTTTAGTGCGACCTCGAACCTCGAGGCCGGGCGCACCTGGGTTATTCCGACAATGGGAACCGCGGCTCACGCTTTCACGCTGCTGCACGACTCAGAAGAGGAGGCGTTTCGCGCCCAGGTTGCCGCGCTCGGCACGGGCACGACACTGCTCGTCGACACCTACGACGTGCGGCAGGGGGTCGAGACGGCCGTTCGCGTGGCGGGGCCCTCGCTCGGAGGAGTGCGCCTCGACTCGGGCGACCTGCCTGCGCTCGTGCGCGAGGTGCGCGCGCAACTCGACGCACTCGGCGCCACCGGCACGCGCATCACCGTCACGAGCGACCTTGACGAGCACACGATCGCCGCCCTGCGCGGCTCGCCCGTCGACGCCTTCGGCGTGGGCACCTCGGTCGTCACGGGCTCGGGGTCGCCCGCCGCGGGCTTCGTCTACAAGCTCGTTGCGCGCCGCGACAGCGGCGGGGACGAGTGGATGCCCGTGGCGAAGGCCTCGACCGGCAAAGCCTCAATCGGCGGAGCGAAGCGCGCCGAACGGCTGCTGCGCGACGGCGTGGCGGTTGCCGAACGTATCGTCATCGACGACGACCGCGACGGCCTGCCCGAGGCCGCGACCCCGGCCGACCTCACCGCGCGCCCACTCACGGTCGCGCTCATGACCGATGGCGAGGCGGATGCGCGCTGGCTCGGCCCCGCCGGCGTCGCCGCGGCGCGCGAGCACTGCGCCGCCGCTGTCGCCGAGCTGCCCGCCGCCGCCTTGCGCCTCAGCCGCGGCGAGCCCGCGCTGCCGACCCTCTCGGTCTAGGGCCAGCCCGTCAGCTGCCGGTCTGACGCCTGTCGGTCTGAGGCTGCCGGGCCTCCGCCTGCCGGTCCGACGCCTGCCGGTCTGAGCCTGCCGGTCCGACGCCTGCCGGTCTAAGCCTGCCGGTCTAAGCCTGCCGGTCCGACGCCTGCCGGTCTGACGCCTGCCGGTCTGACGCCTGTCGAGCGCCGGCGCTCCCGGGCGACGCACGCTCTCTTGACAGCCCGGACCAGTGCAGTGCCGAGCCGCGCACGGTTCTTCAGACCGCTCCAATCGGGCACCATCTTTCGACACACTCCCCAATCGAAGGAAAAGTGATCGACTTTGCTCAAACTCTTCCTTCGATTGGGGAGTCTGCGGAGTGAGAAAGCGGCATGCGTGTGCGAGGCGCGAGCGCGGCGTGCGTGTGCGGGGCGCGCGTGCGGCGTGCGTGTGCGGGGCGCGCGGTCGCGTTGCGATCTGGCGCCGGCGCGAGCGGGCAGGGATAGGCCGGGCGGCGGCATCCGCAGGACACGCCGCGGAGGCACGGGGCAGCGGACGGCCGGGCGGGGCGAGGCACGACGGCGCAGAGCAGGGCGAGGCCGACGGGGCAGAGCCGGGCGAGGCCGGCGGGGCAGAGCAGGGCGAGGGCGACGGGGCAGAGCCGGGCGAGGCACGACGGCGCAGAGCACGACGGGGCAGAGCCGGGCGGGGGCCGGCATCGGCGGACAGCCGCAAGGCGGGGTGCCGACTAGCTCGCGCGCTCGTCGGGGGATTGCACGCGCTGCCCCACGACCGCGCTCACGCCGTCTTGGCGCATCGAGACGCCGTAGAGAGCATCCGCAATCTCCATCGTGCGTTTTTGGTGCGTGATGATGATGAGCTGCGAGTTCTGGCGCAGGTCGCGGAAGATCGTCAGGAGGCGGCCCAGGTTGGCGTCGTCGAGCGCGGCCTCGACCTCGTCCATGATGTAGAACGGGCTCGGGCGGGCCTTGAAGATGGCGATGAGCAGCGCCACGGCCGCGAGCGAGCGCTCGCCACCACTCAGCAGACTCAAGCGTTCGATCTTCTTGCCCGCGGGCTTGACGGTGACCTCGATGCCCGTCGTGAGCATGTTGTCGGGGTCGGTGAGCGTGAGGCTGCCGACGCCGCCGGGGAACAAGATCGGGAACACAACATCGAACGCCGCCTGCGTGTCAGCGAAGGCCGCGGCGAAGATCGTCTGCATCGTCGCGTCGACCTCGTCGATGATCGTCAGCAAGTCGCGGCGCGTGTTGGCGAGGTCGGTGAGCTGCTCGGTGAGGAACTTGTGCCGCTGCTCGAGCGCCGCAAACTCTTCGAGCGCGAGCGGGTTGACGCGGCCCAGCTGGCTGAGCTTGCGCTCGGCGCGCGCGAGGCGTGCCTGCTGCTCACTGCGGTCGAACGGCTTGCCGGCGGGCGCGTGAGAGGCAGCGGCATCGCCCTCGTCGCCGGCCGACGACTCGGCCGCGGATGACCCGGCGGCGGCGCGCGATGCCGCGACGATCGCCGCCACGCGCTCGGACTCTTCGTCTGTCGTCGGGTCGAACGCGGGAGCGTCGGGGTCGGGGTCGACGCGCGCGGCGGCCTCAGCGGCGATCGCATCGGCGACGGCGCGCGCGGCCTCGGTGAGGGCGTCGTCGTCGGGCACGGGCACGTCGGGCCCGTACTCGGCCACGAGCACCTCTTCGACGAGACCAAGCTCGTCACCCGCGCGCTCGAGCAGCTGCGAAAGGTGCAACTTCTTTTCGTAGATCTGCAGCTCGAGGCCGTGCACGCCCTCTGTGATCGCGGCGAGGCGCTCGCGCAGCGAGCCCTCGATGCGGCGCAGCTCGAGCAGTTCGTCGTTTTGGGCCGCGCGCTCGCTCTCGCGCTGGGCGAGCGCGACGCGCGCTTCGGCGACCGAGCGGTCGATCGCCTCTTGCACGGCGGGCAGCGCGGCGGCAACGGACGTCGCCCGTTGCACTTGACGCTGCCGCAGCACCGCACGGCGCGCCGACTCGTCGGCCGCGGCCTTCTCAGCGATGCGACGCTTCTCGAGTTGCTCGGCGGCATCGACGGCGGCGCGCACGCGCTCGCGCACGGTCTCGAGTT
>JBJOPU010000162.1:0-4284 GCA_046050505.1 Actinomycetota bacterium | reverse complement strand
GAGCACCGCGGGCATTCCCGAGTTCTTGTGGTTGCGCGCGCCTCAGCTTGTGCGACTCGCGCTTCGCGGAATCGATCGCGGGCGCTCCGTCGTGATCCCCACTGTGCGCTACCGCCTGATCGCGGGTCTCGCTCGCGTGCTTCCCGATCGCCTCGGTACCGCTGGTCAGTTTCGCTCGCGCGATTAGCGAGCGGTGCCGACGAGGTCAGCGGTGCTGATCTCATTCTCGGAGGCGAGCGACGCTTTCCAGTCGACGAGGCCGCGCACGACCGCACTGGGGTCGTCAGCCAAAGCCTGCATGGCGTCGGCCGGCACGAAGTAGTTGAGTGCCACGAATCCACGCACGCGCTCGTCAGGGTCATTCGCCAGACGCCGCAAGATGTCGCATGGCACGTGCTCGTTCTTGGCGAGGCACGCCCGTACGCCGGGGTCAGAGTCGTGCGAGAGAGCCTCGTACACCTCGAGGGGAGCGTGGTAAGACAGGGCCGCACTCTCGCGAATCTTCGGGTTCGGGTCAGTCGCCAGGCGACGGATGCGCGACACCTTTGACGCCGTGATGGCCGGCGACAAAAACTGCGCGACCGGATCGTCTGACGTGACCATCATGGGAGCCGAATCGGCGAGCTGGCGACGCTGAGCTGGCGTGTTAAAGCGAATGCACGACATGCCAGCGATGCTAATCAGGCGGCGGGCGCATCAGCCGCAGCGGCGCGGCCCTCACGGGGAATCCACGGAATCAGCATCGACGTGCGGCTTTGGTACTCCGCGTACTCGGGGTACTTGCTGAGCGTGATCTCTTCGGTGAATCGCGTTGAGCCAATGAACAACGCCGTGAGAAGAATCGGGCCGATGAGAGTCCAGTGCAGGGGAGCACCGAGCGCGGCAGCGCCCATGGCGTAGAGCACCCACCACTGCGCCTGCTCGAAGAAGAAGTTCGGGTGGCGGCTCAGCTTCCAGAGTCCCGACGTCACAAACTGCTGCTCGGGAGTGTGGCCAGCCGCGATCGCGGCCTTCTTTCCCTGGTGGAAGTTCCACTGCTGTTGGTCAGCCACGAACTCGCCAATCAGGAAGGCGAGGAAGATCGCGGCCAGTGCAAGGTCGAGCGGGCCGACGGGAACACTCTGATTTTCGTATGCGACCAGTGCCGGGAGCGCGATCAAGAGCAACAGTGCGTTTTGGAAGATGACGATGAACAGCAGGTTGAAGATCTGGAACTGGCCCGCCGTCATCCGCTCCCGCAAGATCGGCCAACGGTAGTCTTCGACACCGCTGTAGCCGCCCTTGCGAGCAAAGTTGAAGGTCAAGCGCGCGCCCCAGAGGGCCACCAGCACCGTCATGATCGTCAGCCGGGGGTCGGTGAATCCCGTTCCCGCCCAGAACACGGCCACGTACACCACCGGAACGATCGACCAGATTCGATCGACCCACGAATGGTCTCCCGTCAAGAGGGAGGCGACCCAGGTGAACAGGCTAACCCCGGCCGCAATGCCGAGAACGATGACGACGGTGTCCATGGCTGAAAGGGTAGCGCCGGATGGCCTCCGTGCGCTCGGCTGTGCCTCAGTAGACTCTTCCTCGTGTCGCAGCCGCAGAGCACTCCCGATCACGCTCGACCGGTCGTGAGCGACCGCGTGCTCACGGTGCCGAATGCGCTGAGCGCCCTGCGCATCCTTCTCGTACCGGTCTTTCTCGTGTTGGTGCTCCTGGGCTTCGACCTCGCCGCGCTCATCGTGATCGTTGTGTCAAGCCTGAGCGACTTTCTCGACGGCATTATTGCGCGCCGATTCGCGCAAGTGACGAAGCTCGGCCAAGTTCTCGACCCCGCTGCCGATCGACTGTTCATTTTCGCCGCTGTGATCGCGCTTGCCGTTCGCGAGGTGGTTCCGTGGTGGGTGGTCGTGGTGATCGTGGGCCGGGACGTATTCCTCGGCGTTCTGGGGATCGTGCTGGCTCGGCACGGCTACGGCCCGCTCCCCGTGCATCACCTGGGAAAAGTCGCGACCTTCGCGTTGTTCTACGCGCTTCCTTTACTGGTACTCGGCCAAGCGTTTCCGTCGGTTCAGGCGATCAGTGATCCGCTTGGTTGGGCCTTCACGCTCTGGGGTGCGTTCTTGTATTGGTGGGCGGGAATCCTGTACCTCCAGCAGACCCGCGCGCTGGCGAGTCGATCGTCGCCGTTGGCCTCCGATGCATCAGATACGCTGGGCGTTCAAAGGAGGACGACGGATGGCTGAGAGCACGCCCGACGAGCAGCAGAGCGCCACGCCGGGCGCCTACCGCCCGCACGAAACGACGGTGCATTACGGGCCGGAATTCGCCGCGCAACTCGCCGCGCTTGAGGCGGGCGTTACTCCCGAAGAACACGAGGTCATCGGGGCGCTGCCGTCGGGATCGGCCCTGCTGATCGTCCGCACGGGCCCCAATGCTGGTGCGCGGTTCCTCCTCGACGCCGACGTGACCGTTGCGGGTCGGCATCCGGAAGCCGACATCTTTCTCGATGACGTGACCGTTTCGCGCAAGCACGCGGCCTTCCTGCGGAGCGGCACGAGCTTTTCTGTGCGCGACCTCGGTTCCCTCAACGGAACGTTTATGGCGGGCGAGCGCATCGGTGAAACCGTCGCGCTGACCGACGGGTGTGAGGTGCAGGTTGGCAAGTTTCACTTGACGTTCTACGCCTCGCGCATTGACCTCACGTCGGTCGCCTGATGGCGGCGCGGTCGGCCGCCGCAGCGACGCGATCACCATCTGCGGGCGGGCTGTTGAGTATCGGACAGGTGCTTGCCAAGCTGACTCCTGAGTTTCCCGACTTGACGCCATCAAAGCTGCGCTTTCTTGAAGAACAGCAGCTGCTGTCGCCCGTCCGTACCGACTCGGGGTATCGCAAGTTCTCCGCGGCCGATGTCGACCGGTTGCGCTTCATCTTGACGATGCAGCGCGATCACTTTTTGCGCCTCAAGGTGATTCGCGGGTATCTCGATGAGATCGAGGCGGGCCGAACACCCGCCCTCTTGGCGAGCGGAACCGTGCCGAGTTCTATCTTGGTCACCGAACGTCGTTACACCCGGGCCGAGCTTGTGCGCGAGGCGGGAGCGAGCCCGTCATTGCTCACTGACGCCATTTCGGCCTCATTGCTGGGGGCGGCCGAAACCTACGGCGACGATGCTGCGCAGGTGCTGAAGGCGCTGGTTGAACTGCAACGATCGGGCATTGAGCCGCGTCACTTGCGCGGTTTTCGTGCAGCGGCCGAGCGGGAGTTGGGCCTTATCGAGAGCGCCCTGATACCCGTGTCTCGCCGCAACGACCCGTCAAGTCGCGCTAAGGCGGCCGAGCTCGCCCGCGAGATCGCCGGACAACTCGAAGTCGTTCGATCGAGTCTCATCCGATCGGCGCTCGGCAAGCTACAGTCATAGTCGGGCCCGACACGCCGAGGTGTTCGAGCGGATGTCTCCGATCGACGTGAGGCGGCTCGCTACTCTGAACGGCGTGGCACCAACTGTCACGTTAATGATGAAGGTTAGGTAGGGGTCATGACCGACGCTGACGATCGCTACGACCTCGGGTTGCTCTTCACCGACGGAATGCCCGAGCTCGACGACCAGGCCGGCTATCGTGGCGCGGTCGCCGCACGCGCCGCCGGTATCTCCTACCGTCAGCTCGACTACTGGGCTCGCACCGAACTCGTCGAACCCACGGTTCGCGGCGCCGCCGGCTCGGGAACACAGCGGCTGTACGGCTTTCGCGACATCCTCGTTCTCAAGCTCGTCAAGCGCCTTCTCGATACCGGCATTTCTCTTCAGCAGATTCGCACGGCCGTCAACCAACTGCGTGAGGCCGGAGTCAATGACCTTGCGCAGACGACTCTCATGAGTGACGGCGCGAGTGTTTACCTGTGCACGAGTGACGATGAAGTCATTGACCTCGTGAGCCGCGGCCAGGGCGTCTTCGGGATCGCCGTCGGCAAAGTTCTGCGTGAGGTCGAAAGTTCGCTGGTTGCTCTCGATTCCACGCCTGCTGCCGATCCGAGCGACGAGCTTGCGGCTCGACGCGCGACGCGCGCGTCATAACCTCCCGACGCTCCAGGCCCGACCCCCTCGGTTCGGACCCACGCACTCTGACTCGTTGAGCGCACCGCTCGTGGCGAGCGTTCCCTCTAGAGGTTTGAGAACTCGCCCATCTTGGCCGCGCGCATGATGCGTTCGAGCAGCTGATCGAAGTTCCGTGCCATCTCTTGCGCGCTGTCGCCTGGCCAAACATGCACGGGCTTCGCGGCGCCCTGTGCTTGCT
>JBJOPU010000161.1:0-4293 GCA_046050505.1 Actinomycetota bacterium | reverse complement strand
CCGACCACCGTGGTGAGGAAGAGCAGCACGCCGAAGGCGGCGAGGCCGGCGAGGCCGAGCATCCATCGCCGACGCCAGTCGAACCAGCCGTCGGCGAGGCAGAAGCCCAACTGCTGCACGAAGACCCACACGAACAGCAGGTTGAACGCCCCAATGAGCGGCAGCGCGGTGAGCAGGGAGACGGTGTCGACGAGCATGACGGCGGCGAGCAAACTCAGCAGGGTGACCCAGGGTGCGCGCTCGTGCAGGCGAGCCATGAGGGGAACGAGGGCCGACACTCCGAGGTAGACCGCCAAGAACCACAGGGGTTGCCCGATGCGAAATCCGACATCGCTCAGCACGCCGTCGGGCAGTCCCGCGAGGCCCAGCACCGCGAGAGTGAAGCCGACAAGGCTGAGGGGCAGCAGGGCCGGTCGCGCCAGTCGGGCGACGCGGTCGCGTACGTAGTCGGCGCCGGCCACACCGCGATCGCGTTGCCTCCGCCAGGCCAGCAGGCTCGAGAACCCGCCCATGACGAAGAAGAGGGGCATGACCTGCACGAGCCACGTGCTCCAGGCGAAGATCGGATGCCCGTCGAGCGAGTTCGTGATCGCCAGGCCTTCGTTCTCCACCGTGATGCCGGCCATCATGACGTGCAGGCCGACCACCACGACGAGGCACGCCGCGCGAACGAGGTCGACGGCATTGTCGCGGGCTGCAGTGGCCATGATGCGTTCAGGGTACGACAGAGCGCGATTGGCCGATAGTGCCGCACCGTAGCCTGGGGGTATGAGCGCAGCCAGTGTCGAGGGCGAGCCGACGCCCGAGCCCACCGCCGAGCCGACGCTGGAGTGGACCACCCACGGCCTCGGACCCTGGAAGGGCGAGTGGCCCGACGACTCGCGCCTCGATCCCGAGTTGCTCGCGAACGGCGACACCCGCAACGTCATCGACCGCTATCGCTACTGGAGCATGACCGCGATCGTCGCCGACCTCGACGCGCGTCGGCACCCGTTTCACGTGGCGATCGAGAACTGGCAGCACGACATGAACATCGGCTCGATCGTGCGTAGCGCCAACGCGTTTCTCGCCGCCGAAGTGCACATCGTCGGCCGCCGCCGCTGGAACAAACGCGGCGCCATGGTCACCGACCGCTACCAGCACGTCTCGCACCACGAAACCATCGACGACCTCGTGGCGTTCGCCCGCGCTCACGACCTGCCGATCGTCGCGATCGACAACGTCGAGGGTTCACGGCCCGTGGATGCTGCGCCGCTGCCGCGCGCGTGCATCTTGCTCTTCGGCCAAGAGGGCCCGGGCCTGTCGCCTGAAGCGCTCGCCGCCGCCGACGAGGTCGTCGAGATCACGCAGTACGGCTCGACGCGCTCGATCAACGCGAGCGCCGCGGCCGCGATCATCATGCACGAGTGGGTGCGAGCGCACGCTCGCTCGTGACGAGCATCCGGTGACCGCGGGCCTGACGAGCATCCGGTGACCATCGGCCCTTGACGGCGCCCGTCGCAGACGATGGACTGTGCCCATGACCGTGATCACCGATGATCTGCCCGCTCAACTCATCCGCCACGAGCACGAGCTGTGGGAGGCGATGCGGCACGGCGATGGCGGCACACACCTGCAAAAAGCGATGACGACGGATGCCGTGCTCATCGACGACGGATCACTCGTCGAGCGTTCCGCGGCGATCGTGGCCCTCGACGGCACGACGTGGGGCGAGGCCACCATGAGCGACCAGCGTGTCGTGCGCCTCGGCGATCGGGCCGCGATGCTGGCCTACCGCTTGCGCAGCACGCGCGACGGATCGCCCGTCGACGTGTGGGCCACGACGACCTACGTCTACAGCGAGGGCCGCTGGCGCGTCGGCGCGCACCAGCAGTCGCCCGCGGCCGACTAGGGACGTGGCCGACTAAGAACGCGGCCGACTACAGACTGCGCCAGAGAATTCCGCGCGTGTCGTCGATCAGTCCATCGGCCCAGTCGACATCGAGTGGTTCACCGCCCCCGGGGTCGGAAATCTCGTCGGATGCGATGATGCGGGCAAGCGACAGCGGGTCTGAGGGCTCGAACAGCGCGGCGAATCGATGGAGGTCGATGTGGAGCCCGTGCAGAGGGCTTCCGGGGTACTGCCGATAGAGAATCACTGCCGCACCATCGGTCGACATCCCGGTGCGCTCGATCGCGACCTCGTGGCCATCGAGCCGATTCGGGTTGTGGAAGTACTCCCGCACTCCCTCGAGAAACTGCGCGACCGCTTTGACTTCAGAGTTCGTCATTGCTGCTCCTCGGGATGGCGGACGGCGCTCCATCCTGTCTCACTCTGAGCGCCGCACGCGGATGGGGCCTTTCGCCGTCGAGGGGTCAACGACGCGACCGCCCTGGGTGATCTCGACCTCGCCCGCCGCGACGAGCCGCCGCGCTGCGCGCCGAGCAGGTTCCAGGAGGTCGCGCCACGCCTCGTCGTCATCGCTCGCGACCACGCGCGCCGCTTCGCTCGGGCAAATAGTCGCTCCCGCGGCGCGACCGCTCAGCAGGCTCCGGATGCTCTCCTCCAGCGCCCGGTCCACAGGCCGCACCCCGCGAGCGCGGCACGCGTCGCTGCACCAGCGCACGGAATCCCAGTCCCGCGCCCAGCGTGCCCGCCACTCGATACGGCGGCCGCACGAGCCGCAGACTTTCTCGGCGCGCTCGTCGGCGGATTCTTCGCCGTGCCCACGCTGCCGCCCCATGTCGCCATGATGCCCGGCGAACCCGACGACTAGCTTCGAGCGGCCACGTCCGCAGAGCCCGCGCTCCCTACCCGCCGCTCGCGCGCGAGCAACAACCCGACCGCGGCGAGCGCGGCTACGGCGATCGCGGTGCCACCAAACAGCAGCAGCGCTCCGCCGTCTTCGTAGGCGAGCCCCGAGAAGGCTGCGGCGATGGTCGCGGCTGCGAGGCCAATGCCACGCAGCAGCCCCTGCGCCGAGCCTGCGCGCGCCGGGTCGACGGCGTGTGCCATCGCGGCGGCGGCGCCGATAAAGGCGAGCGCCTGGCCGGTCGACTCGACGAAGCCCATGCCCGTGGCGATGAAGGGGTTGCCCACCACGCCATAGAGCGTCACGATCGGCAGCAAGATGAGCAGGCCGCGCGCGTAGGCCGAGACGCCGCCGCGGCGGTCGGCGAGGCGACCCGCCCACCCGGCGACGAGCACGTAGGGCACCGCGAAGAGTGCATAGCTCGCGGCCGTCAGCACGGGGTCGGCACCGATGTCGGCCATGAAGCGCGGCCACACGCCGTCGTAGGCTCCGGTCGGCACCATGACCGCGGCATAGAGCAACACGATGCCGATGATGCGGGGTGAGCGCAGCAGGTCGAGGCTCGAGCGGGGCGGCCCGGCTCCGAAGCGCAGAGTGCGGTCAGCATCCGTGCCATCGAAGCCGATGACGCCCGCGGCGATGCCCCCGGTCGGCGGATGCGCCTCATCGAACACGGCCGGAGTCGTCTCGCGAAAGCCCACGAGCACGGGCACGAGGGCCACGAGCACGATGGCGGCCGAGACGGCAAGAATCGCGCTCGGGCCGGCAAACGAGAGGGCGAGGCCCGAGGCGAGCGGGCCCACGGCGATGCCCGCGAGTTCGGCGGCGCCGAGGCGGCCGAGCAACTCGCCGCTGCGCGCGTGGTCGTGACGCACGATGAGTGCGCTCGCGGCGATGACGAAGATGCCGAAGCCAAAGCCGCCGACCGCACGGCCGACGATGAGGTGCCAGCCCTCGACCGAGATGGCGCTGATCGCGAGCGAACCGGCAACCATGACAACACCAATGACGGCCATGAGCCGTGCGTGACCGCGGTCGGCCGCGGGAGCGACGAGAAGCTCGGCGATGAGCGCGGAGGCAAAACCGGCGGCCGCGAGGTAGCCGATCTCGGCGGTGCTGACGCCGAGCGAGCCCTGCAACGCCGGGATCAACGGGAAGATGACGAACGAGGCCGATGAGAGCACGACCATGGCTGCCACGACGCTCGGCACGAGAAGTCGTGCTTGCCGGTGGTGCGCGTTCACGATGACGAGTCTCCTGGATTCGAATTGTCCAACTGGACAATAAGGCTAGCACCGCTTGTCCGTTTGGACAATATCGTGCGGTCGCGCCGTATGCTCGACGGGTGCATGAACTCCGCAAGGTTCCCGAGCGCAAGAGCTCTGACGAGCGCCGCGACGAGATCGTGCGTGCGACTCTGCGCGTGGTCGCCGTCAAGGGTTTCGCGGGCGTCACGCTGCGCGAAGTCGCCACCGAGGTGGGTGTCGTGCACGGGCTCATT
>JBJOPU010000160.1:0-4308 GCA_046050505.1 Actinomycetota bacterium | reverse complement strand
TCGGAGAGGTGCAATGCGGAGTTCACGGCTCCAGGCTACCGGGCAACACAAAAGCCCCCCGCCGATAGCGGGGGGCTTCTCGCGCGCCCGAAGGGACTCGAACCCCTAACCTTCTGATCCGTAGTCAGATGCTCTATCCATTGAGCTACGGGCGCAGGTCGCGCTGAGCGCGAACCGAACAAGCCTAGCAGTGGTGAACTGCGGCTCGTTCCGCGGAGACGGCGGGATTTGAACCCGCGGTCCCCTTGCGGGGACTCCACCTTAGCAGGGTGGTGCACTAGGCCGAACTATGCGACGTCTCCTAGCAGAGCGGTCTCCACTATACCGGCCGCGGAGTGCGGCCGGGCACGGGGTTAGTTGGCGACCGAGCAGGTGTAATCGGCCGCAGTCTGACCCTGCACGCCCTCGAGCACCACGGCGGGCGTCTCGGGCTCGATCGGCTCGAGGGTCGGTTCGACCTCGGGAACGAGCTTTCCGTTCTTCGGCACGATCGGCTCGGTCGGAGTCGGTTCGGGAGTGGGGCCAGTCGTCGGCGCGTTCGGATTCTCCGTCGAGCCGATTCCGGTGTTGCCGGCTTCGAGCGTGAAACGCTCGTCGGCCCGAATGCGCGCAAAGAGAGCATCCGCCGCCGAAGCAATCGGCTGCACCTTGCCCGCATATACGCCCGTACCGCCGGTGCGACCGGGGTACTGCACGAAGACGATGTTTTCGGTCGGTACCGTGCGCAGAGCCTGTGCCATCGAGACCATGGTGTCGATACGCGCGAGGCTGCTCGAGAGCTTCATCGACGACGTGGCGACCTGCGCGAGGCCGTAGAGCTTGGTGAAGTCGGTCAGCACGCCCTCGTTCTGCACCTTGCGGATGAGCGACGACATGTAGACCTGCTGCGAACTGATGCGGCCCAGGTCGCTACCGTCACCCACGCCGTAACGCGAACGCAAGAAGGCCAGAGCCTGCTTGCCCTCGACAACGTAGTTGCCGGCCGCAGGGAACGAGAGGCCCGTGTAGGGGTCGTTGATTGCCCCGTCGACACACACCTCGACGCCGCCGACCGCCGTCGACATTTGCGCGACCCCGCCAAACGAGATGGTTCCCGCGTAGGGAATCGTGAGGCCCGTCAGGGCCTCGATGGTCAAAACCACGCACCCCAGCTCGCCGTAGGAGTAGGCGACGTTGAGCGGTTGGGCAGACATGGCGTACGACGCGCCTTCGCCATCCGGGTCGGGGCACGAGGGAATGGGCACGACAAGGTCGCGCGGAAAACTGACGGCGACAGCCGACTGCTGGTCTTCGGCAACGTGCACGAGAATGTTGACGTCGTTGAGGGTCGAGCCTCCGCGCTCATCGGCGTCGGACTGCCCTTCATCGTTGTCAATGCCGACGAGCAAGACGTTGAAGCCGCCCTCCCACTCACCGACCGTAGGAATCACGCGCTCCTCTTGACCCTCGAGAACCGCGAGCTCAACAACGTCGATGTTGGCGTTGATTTGGGCGACGGTGATGGCGCCCACCGATACCGTGCTCACGAGCACGACGGCCAGTGAGGCGGCGAGCGTCGCCATAATCGTCTTCCACGCATGTGAGCGGCGCAGCCGGCCGTGTCGCACCTGGGCGGTCGGCAACGAGCGGCTTCCGCGATCGCGCACCGGTTCACTCATGATGTCCCCCTTGGGCATCTGCAGACCTGAACGAGCGGAGGGCGTGGGATTCGAACCCACGAGACATTGCTGCCCACCAGTTTTCAAGACTGGCTCCATCGGCCGCTCGGACAGCCCTCCTTGGATATCAGTCTTCCATGCTAACCGACGTGCTCGCAGAACCCCTGATCGGGGCGGCTATGCATCTCCTCCGAGTCGGTGAAATGCTCGTTACAGAGTAGCGAGCGCCTTCGCAAGCCCGTCGTCAGTGTCGCGCGCCGTGACTTCCGATGCGGCAGCGACGACCTCGTCAGGGGCTTGCCCCATCGCGATGCCGCGACCACCGTGGGCCACTGCCCAGCCCAGCATCTCGATGTCATTGCGGCCGTCACCCACCGTCACAACGTGCTCGCCCGCGATGCCCAGGGCATCCCGAACCCGCTCGAGGGCCGTCGACTTATTGACGCCGTCAGGCGCGATATCGAGCCATGCCGTCCAGCCGACGTTGTAGCTGACCTGGTGCAAGCCCATGAGTTCAACGACGGCGAGAAACTCTTCCATCGCGTGGCCGGGCGAGATCACGACGACGCGCGTTGCCGGCTCGCTACAGAGTTGCTCGAACGGCACCTCGTGGCTCACGGCCCCGAGCGCTCCATCAGGAAACCACCCGGTGTAGCGGTACACGCCCGTCTCGTCTTCGACGGCGTAGTTCGCTTGCGACAGATGCGGGCGGATGCGCGTGAGCACTTCTGTCGGATCAAAGGTCTCGACGTGGTGACGTCGATACCCCGTCGGCGCGTCAGCATCGCGCTTGAGCAGAATCGCGCCGTTCGAGGCGACGACGTAGGCCGGCGTGATGTCGAGGCGGTCGAGCACTGGCAACGTCATCGCCACCGATCGGCCCGTCGCGAGCATCACCTCGTGGCCCGCGTCGCGGAGCCGGTGCACCTGCTCGAGCGCCGCAGGCGGCAACGTGCCGTCTTCGTGCAGAATCGTGCCGTCGATGTCGAGGGCGACGAGCAAGCGCGGGTCAGCGGTCACGCCACAGGCTCCAGAATCTCGAGGCCACGCAGGTAGGGCCGCAACGGCTCGGGGACGACGACCGAACCATCGGCCTGCTGATGCGATTCGAGCAGGGCAACGAGCCAGCGGGTCGTGGCGAGCGTGCCGTTGAGTGTCGCAACGGGCGCCGTCTTGCCACCCTCACCGCGGTGCCGAATGTCGAGGCGACGCGACTGATAGGTCGTGCAGTTGCTCGTGCTCGTCAGCTCGCGGTAGGCGCCCTGCGTCGGCACCCAGGCTTCAACGTCGAACTTGCGCGCGGCACTCGAACCGAGGTCACCCGCCGCGGTGTCGATGACGCGATACGCAAGACCGAGCGAGCGCAGCATCCCCTCCTGCATCGCCAACAGCCGCTCGTGTTCTGCTTCGGCCGCAGCCGGGTCGATGTAGCTGAACATCTCGAGCTTCTGAAACTGGTGCACGCGAATGATGCCCTTGGTGTCTTTGCCATAGCTGCCCGCCTCGCGGCGGTAGCACGTCGACCATCCGGCGTAGCGGAGGGGGCCGTTCGACACGTCAATGATCTCGTCGGCGTGGTAGCCCGCCAAGGCGACTTCGCTCGTGCCCGTGAGATAGAGCTCGTCGGCCGGCAAGTAGTAGATCTCGTCTGCGTGCGCGCCGAGAAAGCCCGTGCCGCTCATGACCTCGGGCTTGACGAGAGTGGGGGTAATGAGCGGGGTGAATCCCGCGTCGAGCGCGGTGTCGAGCGCGTAGGTCATGAGTGCGAGCTCGAGGCGAGCGCCCACGCCTTTCAAGAAGTAGAAGCGCGAACCCGAGACCTTGACGCCGCGGGGCATATCGATGGCATCAAGCAGTTCGCCAATGGCCAGGTGGTCGCGCGGTTCGAAGTCAAACGTGGGCTTCTCGCCCACCTCCCGCAGTGTCACGAAGTCGTCTTCGCCACCCTCGGGAACGCCATCGATGATGACGTTCTGGATGCTCCCCGCAACCTGCGCGAATCGCTCTTCAGCCTCGCCCGCGACGAGCTGGGCCGCCTTCACGTCGGCGGCAAGCTGCTGCGCTTGTTGCACGAGCGCGGGTTTTTCGTCTTTCGGCGCCGCCGCAACGAGCTTGCCGAAGGCATTCTGCTCGGCCCGCAGCGCTTCAAAAGCGGTAATCGCATCACGGCGCTCGCGGTCGGCAGCAATGGCCTCGTCAACGAGCTCGACGCTTGAGCGTCGCGCCTGCTGTGAGCGTCGGACGAGGTCAGGGTCATCACGCAGCAACTGGGGGTCGATCACGGTTCTAGTCTGGCACGCACGGGTTAACACAAGCCCCCGTTGCCGCATGGGTCGATGCTCTACTCTGACCGCATGAGCACCCCCGGGGCGGCCAACGACGATC
The DNA here is from genome assembly GCA_046050505.1 of Actinomycetota bacterium. Classification (GTDB taxonomy): domain Bacteria; phylum Actinomycetota; class Actinomycetes; order Actinomycetales; family Microbacteriaceae; genus Microcella. The sequence continues at coordinate 265 of JBJOPU010000160.1, read as the reverse complement.
AGCCCACTATGGCCGATCGTGGCCGTGTGGCGATCATTGCCAACCCCACGAAAGTCGACATGGGGGCGCTGCGGGCGGCGGTGGCCGACGCGGAATCCGCCGCCGGGTGGCAGCCGTCGTTGTGGCTCGAGACCACCGTGGCCGACCCAGGGCAAGGGCTCGCGCGCGAGGCCATCGAGGCACGCGTGACCGCGGTGCTTGCGGCCGGCGGCGATGGCACCGTGCGGGCGGTGGCCGAAGGGATGCTCGACTCGGGCATCCCCCT